>CAZKMH010000094.1:0-10812 GCA_964553395.1 uncultured Rikenellaceae bacterium
AGGCTGACAGTATAAAACGATTTGTAAAAGGTGGCGGAGGCCTGCTTGCTACCGGTGAGAGCAGCCTCTATGACGAATGGGGTGATCCTCGTCCAGATTATGCTCTTTCTGATCTGTTTGGTGTACATACTGTAAAACAGGTTACTGAAAGCACAACATCACCCGTCAGAAGAAGGTCAGGTGGAACATTGCATACCTACCTCAGACTTAAACCTGAATTACGGAAGAATGTTGATGGACCGCGAACGGGGCTTGAACCATCAGTTGACGGTGTTCGACACGCTGTCCTTAAAGGGTTTGATGAAACTGATATCCTCTCATTTGGCGGTAAGTTGTTTCCATTGAAAACCGATCCGACGGCAGAGGTATTGATGACATTTATTCCCGAATTCCCTATATATCCGCCCGAAACGGCATGGATGCGGGAACCTTATACGGATATCCCCGGACTGGTGGTAAATAAATTACCGGGAGGTGGCCTTTGCGCTTTCCTGCCTGCTGATATCGACCGGCAGTATGGCCGTTATAACCTGCCCGACCATGGTAACCTGCTGGCAAATATTATCCGGTGGGCAGCCAGGGATAACATTCCTTTGCATGTAGAATGTAAGGGTCTTATCGATTGTAACCTTTACCATCAGCAGGGACGTCTTATCCTGCATCTGGTAAACCTGACCAGTTCCGCAACATGGCGTCAACCGGTAGATGAATTCATTCCGGCAGGTCCCTTGAAGATCAGTATCAGGCTGACAGACGATGTGCGTGGTAATAATCTGAAATTGCTGGTATCAGGTAATACAACAGCATCAACTACAGATAAAGGATGGTGCCATTTTACAATTGCCTCAATCACCGATCATGAAGTAGTAGTAATAAATTAAATCCGATTCCATGCTCAAAAAGACATTACTGACAGTCATTTCGATTTCTTTGGTTATCATTTTAACAAAGTGCTTTACTGCGAGGCCTGTTATCACAGGAGATCCTACCGGCCGGAAACCCAGTGCCGAACGTGAATTCAGGGCTGCCTGGGTTGCAACTGTGGACAATATTAACTGGCCCAGTAAACCGGGAATCCCGGTTGAAGAACAGAAAAAGGAAGCCATAGTCCTGCTGGACCTTCTTCATGAGAATAATTTTAATTGTGTAATATTTCAGGTGAGACCACACTGCGATGCATTGTATAAAAGTGAACTGGAACCCTGGTCATATTACCTGACAGGAGAACAGGGTAAAGCCCCCGACCCCTTGTATGATCCCCTGGAATTCTGGATTAAGGAAGCCCATGCCAGAGGACTTGAACTTCATGCATGGCTGAATCCATACCGGGCGCATCATATCGCAGGAGGTGAGGTTACTGATGCTTCTATCGTCAGAAAAAAGCCGGACCTTGTTGTTAAACTCGGGCAGGGTTACTGGTGGATGGATCCTGCCCTGAAGGGAACACAGGATCATTCATTCAATGTAGTCATCGACCTGGTGCGCAGATATGATCTGGATGGAATTCATTTTGATGACTATTTCTACCCCTATCCTGAGTATAATAACAACAGGGACTTTCCTGATGATGCAAGCTGGCAGATTTATCAACAAAATGGTGGTAAGCTATCACGTGGTGACT
The DNA here is from genome assembly GCA_964553395.1 of uncultured Rikenellaceae bacterium. Taxonomy (GTDB): domain Bacteria; phylum Bacteroidota; class Bacteroidia; order Bacteroidales; family VadinHA17; genus LD21. The sequence continues at coordinate 1,622 of CAZKMH010000094.1, forward strand.
GGAGAAGGGAAGCTGTCAATACCTTTATAAAGCGTGTTTATAAGGGTATTAAAACAGAAAAGCCGTATGTAAAATTCGGCCTGAGCCCATTTGGTATCTGGCGTCCGAATAATCCTCCTGCCATCGGAGGTTTTGATCAATATAATCTGTTGTATGCCGATGCCCGAAAATGGCTTAATGAAGGATGGATCGATTACTATTCCCCTCAACTTTACTGGCCAATCAACCAGTTGCAGCAAAGTTATCCTCTTCTTCTTGCCTGGTGGAGGGATGAAAATTTAAAGGGGCGGCATCTCTGGCCCGGAATAAGCATTGGACGACAAGGGGTGGAAAGGGCATCCGATGAAGCAATTAATGAAATCATGATTGCACGGGGAATATTACCACAAAGTCCCGGTGTTGTGCATTGGAGCATCGGATCGCTTGTAACTTCTCCGGGACTCACAAAAGCGATCTATGAAGGTCCGTATAAGAAAAAGGCGCTGGTACCCTCATCTCCCTGGCTGGATAAAAAACTACCGGTTCCTCCTGAGGTGAGTTTTACACAGATTAAAGATTCTCTGGCGGTCACATGGAATATTATCGGTTCGAATGATATTTCAAACTGGGTTGTATACTTCAAACAGGGACCACAGTGGAATTACAACATCCATGGCAAAGGGACCACATCGGATAAAATTCCTGCCTTTACTGTCAACAGAAATTTACTCAACCGCACAGATCCGCAGACAATTACCAGCATTAAAGATGTGCTTATTCCGGTGGACAGTATTGCCATTACTTCAGTTGACAGATATGGAAATGAAAGCATACCGGCAAAGAGAGCAGTCACGAACCTGTCGTATGAAAATGCACCGGCTCTTGCCGAAGTTCTGAGCCGGCATGCAGCTGATCAAATTGTCCCGGTCCTCAGGACACCTGATGTCAAACCCGGAATCGATGTCCTTGTAGAGGATCACCTCGATCTGATCAGGGGTAAAAAAGTCGGTCTGATAACCAATCCATCAGCCGTGGGTGCAGATCTGAGAAGCAGTATTGACATACTGGCCGGTACACCCGGAGTAAATCTCGTTGCATTGTTTGGTGCCGAACATGGAGTCCGTGGTGCACAACAGGGCAGAATAATGCAGGAAGGTGAACCGGATCCCGAGACTGGTATTCCGGTTTACAGTCTTTATGGGGATTCATTTGCTCCCAAAAAAGAATGGCTGGATACCCTGGATGCGCTTATATTTGATATTCAGGGAGTCGGATCGGCCTGGTACACATTTAAATACTCAATGTCGTTTGCCATGGAAGCCTGTGCAAAGGCAGGAATACCCTTTATTGTCCTCGACAGGCCAAATCCGCTTGGGGGCCGGATAGTTGAGGGTCCGATGCTAAATACATGGAGTATTTTCCGACATCCGCTTCCATTGAGGCATGGGATGACTTACGGAGAACTTGCAACCATGTGGAATGAGACAGAAGGATTTGGGGCAGATCTGACTGTAATTAAGATGAAAGGCTGGCGCCGGAATATGATCTGGGACGAAACAGGGCTTTTATGGGTTATGCCCTCGCCTAATATGGGTACCCTGGAGACTGCAATTGTGTATCCGGGCCAATGTCTTTTTGAAAGAACGAACATTTCTGAAGCCAGGGGTACAACCAAACCATTCTTAATGACCGGAACTTCATGGATAAATGCTGAAAAGGTTGCAAAAGATCTGAATAGCAGGGATATTAAAGGAGCTGTTTTCCGTCCGGTCTATTTCATTCCTGAAAATTCAAAAGCTTCATCCAATCCGAGAGGCAAACCATGGAATAAAATGTGCGGAGGTGTCGAAATAATGCTGACAGATCTCAGGTCGTACAAATCGGTGGAAGCTGCATTGAATATATTTGATGCTTACAGGAAGAGCAGCCCTGATTCGCTCGTCTGGTCTCCTCCGGCGCTTATTAAGCAGCTTGAAGAACCGGGTATGACAGTTGAACAGGTGATAAAAGCATGCCAGGATGATGTAACTGAGTTTATGAAAATCCGTGAAAAATATCTTTTATACAGGTGAACTCAGGATTCGACAGGGTTTATGATCCCGGAAATTCAGGTTAATCCGCTGCCATGCTTAATGGAATGGCAGGCTCCGCGCTAATTTCATTTTTCATTATGCTTTCTCAAATTGAGAAATAATAACAACTCAGGGCTATTTTTTAAAAAAAAATTTGTTGCTTAATTCATTAACATTGAATCAGATACAAATTCATTATTGAGAGGTCACCAAATTGGCACATTCTTGGAATGGTATCACCGGAATATCAAACCCAAATGAAATGAAGAAAACGATAAATGTGCTTGTGATTGAGGACAATGAATATTACAACAATCTGCTGTCCAATTCCTTACAGCAAAGTATCAACTCCATTCTGCTAAAAGGCGAGTACAGGCTGATTCTCCGTTCATTCACCAATGCAGCCGATTACATCAGGAAAATTAAATCACAGGAGCTGCAGTGCAGCGACGCAATAATATTTCTGGACTATTATCTCGGAAATGGTCTCAACGCCGCACATATAATCAGGCTGCTCAGGGAACAAAGCTGTGATACAATGGTTGTTCTGCTTTCACAATCCAGGAACGTTAAAGAAAAAGCAAGCCAGTCACAATATGATTATTTTGTGGTGAAAGACAGTCTGGCACCGGCACTTTGTTCTCTTTATCTGAAGCAGTTTATCGAAAATAAATTTTCCGTTACTTTGGAGGGATGAATGATCCCTCAAAAAAGTCCATAAAAAAAAATTCGATCCAGGTCAAAATCGGTTTCCTGATGATCTTTGCTGTCATTCTGTTATCGGCAGCATGCTATATCTCATACAGGAATCTTTCTTCGATAGTTTCTTCCATTCAGACCGATGTTAAACCCGATCTCAGATTGTTGAGTATACGGGAAATCTCAATGGACCTTGAAAAAGCTGAAAACAGTGTGCGGATTTATACAATTACCGGGGACCGTGCGGATATCAGACCTTATTACAGGATTATCTCCAATATTGATGAAAAAGTCAGCAAATTAAGATTGGAATGCATAGATGATTCAGTTTTATTGGGACAAACTGATAAAATCAGCAAACTGATTGAAGAAAATATTATAATCTGGAATGAACTGCTGGTCCTGAATAAAGATGACATAGTTGTGGAATATATGAGATCACTGTCAGCCCAGATGGATAGTGTATCAGAAAACACTGAGAAGAAAGGTATCCTTAAGAGGGTTTTCAGCAGCAGTCAGAATGAACTTATTCAGGATCAGACGATTATTAATGATCTGAATATGATAGTTCAGCAGGATAGTCTGACCAAGGATGAGCTGAAAACGAAAGAATTAATGCTTGCCAGCAACAGTAATGAGATAAAGGAAAAGTTTTATGACCTGATAGCCAAGATGGAAACTGAAGTTACCGAGCTTAATATTGCAAGAGCTTCAGCAGCAGCGCAGATTGCTGACAAGACTTATCCCTGGCTTGTATCTTTCACGTTATCAGGAGGATTACTGGCAATTCTGGTTCTATTTATCATCATAAGGTACGTCAGGAAAGCTTATTCGTACCAGGTCGCACTCGAAAATTCAAAAAATGAGGCTGAAAGATTAGCCAGGACAAAAGAGCTGTTCATGGCAAATATGAGCCATGAAATCCGTACTCCCGTCACTGCTATTTCAGGATTCACTGACCAGCTTCTGCATGAATCATTCAATGAAAATGTAAGGCGTTCGCTGAAGATCATCAAATCATCCTCCGATCATTTACTGAAAATAATAGATGATATCCTTGATTTTTCCAAATTGCAGACTGATAAACTTTCACTTGAAAAAGTGACATTCAGTATCAGACCGATTCTTGATGATGTCCAGGTTATGTTCGAAAACCAGGCAGAGAAAAACAATACCCTGCTGTCACATTCATTAAGTCCGGATACTCCTCCTGCACTAATTGGTGACCCTTACCGTTTGAAACAGATAATGATAAACCTCGTAAGCAATTCCGTCAAATTCACAAAAAACGGAAATGTCAATTTTTCAGTCAGCAGTGAACGAAAAAATGCAGAGGAAATTGACCTGATAATGGAATTCAGGGATACAGGAATTGGAATTGACGAATCCAAGCTAAATATCATATTCGAGGATTTTACCCAGGCGGAGATGAGCACTACCAGGAAATACGGCGGAACCGGACTGGGATTATCAATTGTCAGAAAACTTGTCGATCTGCACCACGGCACAATTGACATTAAAAGCAGGAAAAACCAGGGTACTGAAATTGTATGCCGGATACCTTATATACAAGGTGACGAAAAACAACTTAAGAAAGACTCCATACAAACGATTTCGATTCCTGAAGTGGTAACAAGGCTCAGAATTCTGATAGTTGATGATGAAGAATACAACCGGCTGCTCTTCAGGAAAATACTGGAAAGATGGAAAATCAGTTGTCAGGAGGTGGTAAACGGTATGGACGCACTTGAAATTCTGAAAGAAGAACGGTTCGATCTCCTTTTTATGGATATAAGGATGCCGGGAATTGACGGAGTTAAGACTACCCAGTTCATTCGTAATGAAATGAAAATTTCCGAATCGGTAATGCCAATAGTTTTTATCTCAGCAGCCTCAATAAATGAGGAGTGGCAAAAATACAGGAAGGCTGGTATGAATGCCTTTCTACAAAAACCATTTACGGAGGAAATGTTGCTGACAACGATCATGGGCATACTGGAAGACAAAAGCCAGACCGCAATGGTTAGCACTCACGACAGCGTCATCGTTAAACCTTTGAGTACAGGTAAAATCAACCTGAATAATCTTTACCATATTGCAGGTGATGATAAGAAATTTGTAAAACAGATGCTGCTCTCATTCAATAACACAACAAGGAAAGGACTTGAGCAAATGCAGGAGGCTGTAGTTTCGGGGCAGTGGGAATCAGTTGCGAATCAGTCGCATAAAATGATGTCGCCCTGCAAACATATAGGTGCAATGGAATTGTATGATCTTTTATGCAAAATAGAGAAGTGCTGCAGAAATAATTCAGATACGGGATCTGTACAGGCACTGGCCGAAGAATCGGGCAGAGAATTTGAGTCTGTCAGTAAAATTATAAATGAACAAATCTCAAAAATGAACTGAAACTCTGGTAAATCCGTCCTTTATTTTGTATTTTGCGGTTTGTTGGTTTCATTTATAATCAGGAAATCAATTCTTTATGACCGAAAAACCATTGAAAATCTTTGTTGTGGAGGATAATGAATGGTATAACAGGCTTCTGGTATATACACTTTCATTAAATCCGGATTATGAGGTTAAGAGCTTCTTTAATGGCAATGATTTCCTGAACAGTCTTTCTGAATCACCTGATATTGTAACTCTCGACTACAGACTGCCCGACATTTCTGGGATTGAATTACTTAAAAGGATCCACCAGGAGAATAGTGATATCCAGGTTATTTTAATCTCGGAACAGGAGGACATCAATACAGTTGTGGCCCTTCTGAAACTCGGCGCTTATGACTACATAACAAAATCTGACGATATAAAGGAACGTCTTCTGAATACAATCCAGAATCTGAGACAGGGTATCGGACTTAAAAGGGAGATCTCAACGCTCAGGAAAGAGATTCAAAAAAAATACAGTTTCCATCAGACTATCCTTGGTGATAGCCCTGCCATAAAAAGTGTCTATGAACTTATAGAAAAAGCTGTAGATACAAATATCACTGTTATAATATCAGGCGAAACCGGTACTGGTAAAGAACTGGTAGCCAAAGCCATTCACTATAATTCGAAGCGGAAGGAGAAGCCTTTCCTTGCGGTAAATGTGCCTGCAATTCCATCAGAACTGATTGAAAGTGAATTATTCGGACATGAAAAAGGAGCCTTCACGGGAGCCTCATCCAGGAGAATCGGCCAGTTCGAGGAGGCTGACGGAGGCACTCTCTTTCTGGATGAGATCGGGGAGATGGAACATAATCTGCAGACTAAATTATTGCGGGTTTTGCAGGAGAAGGAGATCGTCAGAGTTGGGAGCAATAAACCGGTAAAAACCGATTGCAGGATCATTGCAGCAACTAATAAAAATCTTAAGGATGAAGTGAGAAAAGGGAGATTCAGGGAGGATCTGTACTATCGCCTCCTGGGTTTACCCATCGATCTGCCGCCACTGCGTGACAGGGCTAATGATATTTTGATACTGGCCCGTCACTTTATTGAAAATTTCTGCACTGAAAATAATATTCCGCTAAAGAGGTTATCACCCCAGGCGCAAAAAAAACTGATGAGCTACAATTTCCCGGGAAATGTCCGGGAACTGAAGTCCCTGATCGAACTTGCAGTAACCTTATCGGTGAGCGATGAGATTGAATCCACTGACTTTGCACTCGATGGCAGTGAAGAGATCTTCGCGGAAGCCGGTAATGATCTTACAATGAGGAAATATGAAATGAAAATTCTTAAAGCAACTCTTAAGAAGCACAACAACGATATCAACCTGGCAGCAAAAGAGCTTGACATAAGTGTCTCAACCATATACCGTATGCTAAAGGAAGAAAAAGAGGCTGAAAAATGAATATGGATCCGCTCTTCCCGAGTTGATTTCTCAATAAATATTTTTTAACCCCGGGGGCACTCTGAGTTTTCTCAAAATGAGAATCATTTTTTCAAAATTACAAATCCGGGATTTTCACCTTTAAATTTATTATGCTCATAATGAAGAAACTATGAGCAACCTTCAGCCCCGGCCCGTCATTTGCTACAATAGTGCAATAGGTAAAAAATTTAAAAACCTGAATTAGGAGGAATGATTTATGGAAAATAAAGAAACAAATGGCCCTAATATACCAAATGAAAATGTGGCTATTAAAGGCAAATTAAATGATGCAAGAAAGGAAGGACTGACAAGAGGTTCTCTCATAACCGCAATCGTCAGCTTTATACTTCTGGTAGCCCTTGGTGTACTGGTCTATTCTCTATATAAAAAGGATCACAACACTCAGCTGGCCTTAATGGAGGCCCAGAAAAGCTCATTCACGGAGCAATTAACCGCCCGCGATTCAATGATCAATGAATGGCTTCTTGCTTTTGATCAGATAGAAAAAGATCTGCTTCTGATAAAAGAGAAGGAAAACCTGATCACTATGAATTCGTCGGATTCGGAATTCTCAAAAGACAGAAAAGATCAGATCAGGGAAGACATTAATTCGATCAATACCCTGCTTGAGGCGAATAAAGAGAGAATTGCTTCACTAAGCGCCCAGTTAAAAAAATCAGGAACAAATATAAAAGGTTTACAAGCCAGGGTTGAAACTCTCGAAACTACGGTGAAGCAGTATGAGGTCGCAATTACCGATCTGAAGACTATACTGGCAGGTAAGGATATCGAAATAGGTGATCTCAATACCCGGGTGTTAGCCCTTGAGGATACCGTATCCAAACAGTTCGACAGAATCAACTCTCAGATTAGCGAGTTGAACAAAGGATTTCTTGCTTCAGGAACATTTAAAGATCTCAGAGATAAAGGTCTTGTCTCAAAAGAAGGTGGTTTCCTTGGCCTTGGCAGGCAGGAATCCCTCATCGAGGATTTTACTGACAACAGTTTATTCGAAATAGTTGATGTTACCAAAACCAGGACTATTCCAGTAAATTCCAGGAAAGCAAAGCTGATTACCGAACACCCGACTGATTCGTACGCCCTGGTTCCTGAGGGAGATAACAGGATTGCTTATATTGAGATAAAGGATCCGGATCAGTTCTGGAAGATCTCAAAATATGCAGTCGTTGAACTCATTAAATAACGGCTCTTCAGAAAATCAGAGTATTACAACATTAAACATGTAGAATCTGCAATCAAAATACCTTGGAATATGTGAAGTCAAGGTCCCGTTCCGGATCCTGATAAGTCCGGAACCAATACAATGAAGCCCAGCTTCAGTGCCCGGAAGTAGAAGTAATGTCAGATGTCATCCGCCTTATTTTAGAAACTCCGGGCACTTTCTTTTTGATTCTGTCAAATATTGAATAAAGAGGTTCATGTTGAGAATGCATATTTTTATGTTAGTCGATAAAAAAACAGTCCGGATATATGACCGGACTGTTTTCAATTTAAGATTTTCCTCATTTACTAAGGCAACTAGAACTTAAGAGCTACTCCTAAATTAAGGTAGGTTATCCCATACCCGAGTTCAGCCATTACGCCAAAAGAATCGGTGAAATAATACCTTGCACCCACATACCCGGCCGTCATCAATCCGCTCGAAGATGCAGAAAAATCAGTTCCTGTTTGTATGCCAAACTCCTCTGCGGTGATAATATTATAGCCCAGTAGTAAACCAACATAAGTGTCAAGCTTTTCGACCAGAGGATAATGAAAAACACCCCTTACCCCGAGAATAATATTTGAATATTTCCAGCCCCATCCTGAATTTTCGTATTTGTAAGATGAATATCCTACATAAGGACCGACACCAATCACGCCTTCTTCCAGAATATTATCAGCAACACCAAATTCCAGTGAAGCAGAAACAGGGGGGACCTGACCTTGATAGAAAGTTCCGGAATACCAGGTGGAACCAATACCGATACCCAGATTAAGTACTTTATCACCTTTTACAAATGTTGGATCCTGGGCAACCATCTGAGTTAAAGAAAAGAATACCACAATAATCGAAAGTAAAAGCTTTTTCATTTCCATATAATTTTAGTTTATGTTCAAAATTAATAACAACCTGTCAGAAGATTTGTTTAATCTTCGTTAAAAATTTTCAAATCTTACTTTTAACTCCCTGAAAGGAGAGTTACCCTGCCTGAACTGAATGATTATTACCGGAAGATCAGGGTGAGAATTATGTACTTCAGTAATATCCCGGCGAAAGTAAAGATCACAGCATCCTTTACACGATGTTTCAGTATACCGGCAGCAAGTGAGATGACAGGAGATGAAAGTGGTGTAACATTAAACAGAAAGATAACAACATTCCCGTATTTCCTTATTTTATCCCCAGCCTTTTCATAACGCCTCCTTCCGATCAGGCGATCAATTATCCTGGTGCTGAGAGAATAACCGATCAGATAATCAATGGTTTGCGAAAATAAAGCTGTACCCAGGGCTACGGCATTAAGAGCCCAAATGTTTATATCCCCGGCAAGGTAGTAGATGAAAGCCAGTTC
>CAZKMH010000095.1:0-10785 GCA_964553395.1 uncultured Rikenellaceae bacterium
TCGAATAACCTCAGGAGAATTTTCGATTTGCGACAGGTGAAAGGCGATATGTGAGCCAATCACTAATTACTAACTCTCAATTATTTATTGACAATTTTTAGTTAATTAATCATTTTTTCATATCTTGGAGTACTTAAACTCCCGGGGGAGTCAAAGATTAACTATAACCATTTAATTGATTCAACTATGAGTAATTCTACTTTTGATTTTAATGCTTTTATTAAGGAATCCAAAGATGTTCTGGTAAATCCCAGGTCGTATTTTTTTACAATGAAAACAACGGGAGGCATTGCAGAACCCCTGATCAAAGCTGTAATTTATGGCACCATGGCCGGCATAATTGCATTTATCTGGAGCCTGCTGAAAATCGGAGGATATTCGACGGGTCTCTTCGGAGGAGCAGTAGGCATTATGGCAATTATAGGATATCTTATTGGTGCCATTATCGGATTATTTATACTTGGAGTGATTGTACTGGTTATATCTGCAATTTGTAAGGGGAGCACCGATTTTGAAGCCAATGTGAGAGTGGTAGCTTCTATTATGGTCGTCATGCCAATTTCAGCATTACTTGGATTTATAACAGGCCTCAACTTCACTGCCGGATCAATTGTAGGACTAGCTCTTAACCTTTTTGCGTTATATCTTCTTTATCATGGACTTGTTCAGGCACTTAAAGCGAATCCGGGAACAACAAAAATTGTCTTGTATATACTGGCAGCTATTTTTGTTCTGTTCTTCATCCTGAGTTTCGGTGTAAAGAATAAAGCCAGCAAGTTCATGGAGGACTTTAAGAATGAAGACCTAAAAGAACTAATGGAGGATAACGGGAAAACTAACTAAGGCCAATACCTGAACTATAGCAGGCCCGTTTGTTACTTAAAGAACGGGCTTATTTTTTATTAAAAATTAAATTCTATTATCTATGAAATCACGTCGTCAATTTTTAAAACTCTCAGGCACAGGGATACTTGCTGCCGGTGCTTCGTCTGTTTATGGATTAAATGTATCTCCCGTTCCACCCAAAAAAAACAGACTGCCGGATACTTTTGAGATCGGAATCGCCGGTTATACTTTTGCCCAGATCAGAAGTGTGGAAAATGTAATTGTAATGATGAAGAGGGTAGGAGTAACTAACCTTTCCCTGAAAGACTTCCACATGCCGCTTAACAGCACCAGGGAAAAGATAGATGAGGTCATCGGGAAGTTCAGGAGTGCCGGAATCAATGTTTATACGGTTGGAGTGATCTATATGAAAACCCGTGAATCAGTTGACCAGGCATTTGAGTATGCAAAAATGGCAGGCGTTAAAATTATAGTTGGTGCGCCCGATTATGAACTGCTTACGTATGTTGAACAGAAAATAAAGGAATATGATTTTAAACTGGCAATCCATAATCATGGACCTGACAATCCTTTGTTTCCGAATGCAACTGATATCTGGGATCATATAAAAGATCTTGATCCGAGAATGGGGATCTGTATCGACATTGGTCATACAACACGTGACGGACAGGATCCATCTGTTGATATCCTGAGGTACAAAAGCCGCATTTTCGATGTTCATATCAAGGATGTTGATAATGCATCAAAAGAGGGAAAAACACTTGAAATGGGAAGAGGCATAATCGATATACCGAAAGTAGTTGCTACCCTTCGTAAAATAAAATATTCAGGGAAATGCAGTCTTGAATATGAAAAGGATATGAAAGATCCGCTTGCAGGTATTGCCGAATCGATCGGCTATTTCAAGGGGGTTTTGGCTTGTAAGTAAACTCTCTTAATGAACTTCTTTTCCACAAGGAAATAAAACGTGAAGATCAGGAACTGGTTTAGGAAAGCGGCCAACAGACCATATTTTGATCCATACCATATTGCACTTGCATATGCCGGAAGCTGACCGATACCGTACATCGGATTACTGAAGTATTTGTACGGCCCGGTAACTACGAATTCGCAGATCTTCCTTCCAAGGAACATGTCCTTCCAATAATATATATCAATTGTAACAACTTTTGCAGCCCAGATCTTTATTGTGAAACCAATAACAATAAGAACCGGAATCATATAGAATAGAAGACTTTTGTCTGCAGTATTAAATAGTGTATCAGGTGTGGAAGACGCTATAAATCCGATACTTACACCATTATGGAAGAACAGGAACCCGAGTACAGTTTCGTATGCCTGGTAACCATTGTTCTCTCCGCTCCATCTCCTGATGAACCATTTACGTAAACCGTTCTCCGGCAGGACAGTTGATATAAATCCCAGGTAGAAGATCTCACTCAGAATAAAATAAACAATTGCCAGGTTTGAATTCAACGGCTGGAATTTGCCCAGGTAAAGCGAAAAGATAAAAGAAAACAGGATCACTACTGTTCTCACAACAGTGGCTTTTTTCGGAACATACCCTGCCATTGATATTATAATTACAATAATATCCCTTAACTTTTTAAATACATTCGCTGATGTTCTGTTCCTGTCCATACCCGTCGGCATTAAATAATTTGTTATTTAAGTTTCAGTAAAGCTGTATCAATATTTTCAACAAAGAATATCATGTTGCCTCTGTTGCTTTCACGTATGAAATCCTGCAGGCTTTTACTTTTAATATTAGTGAAATCACCGATTATTGCGAGCTTCATTCGGTAATTGGAAATTTTCTGGAGTATTTCACCTGCAAGACCTGTCCTGAGATTAAAAAAATCCTGATGAAGATTTTTCTCATGGATCACCATCCGGTTACAGCCGGTAAATCCAATATCTGCCATTATTTCCAGGAAATCCTGAACCTCGCTGATTATAAGCTCTTCACCTGATATCTCGGCAATAGTTATATCAGGAGCAGTTTTGTGATATTTAATCATCTGAATACACCTGGACCGCTCATCCAGGCATAGCAGGTTATTATTTATAACTTATAAATTCCCCATTGATGAAGCAGTTAACACCATTGTCAGTACCTATCCAGACCACACCATCCTTGTCTGTCGCGATACAAAGCACATTATTGCTGTTAAGTCCATTGTCTGTTGTGAAGGATAACCATGCAGAACCGTCATACACGGATACACCCTTTTTTGTTCCGAACCAGTATTTTCCATCTCTGCCGGCACATATTGCCTGAACAAAATTATCAGCAAGACCATCCTCAGCATTAAAGACTGTCCAGTTTTCAAGTGTTTTATCTCCCGAATGCCGTGCAACACCCTGATCGGTTCCAAACCATTGCGTTCCATTGTCATCGACGTAAACACTGAAAATGTTATCGGATGGCAGAATAATCGGCCCCCACTGTGCATAAACGGAAGCACCCGAAATGGCATCTGCATCGGTACGGAATACTCTGGCAACGCCGGCACCTTTTGTTCCGACAAAAAGTGAATCTCCACCGGGGGTGGTTGCCATTGAGGTTATTGGGAATGATTCGAACATGCTGTAAGGATACATAGTCTCATAAGACGGAGTAAGCCATTTACTGCCCCTGAATGCTGATATTCCTTTATTTGTCCCAAACCAGCGCATTGGACTTTTCCCGATTGCTATGCTGATTATATTTTTGCTCAGGATTGATGTGTTTTTCGGATGATAGGTTGTAGCACCTGTACGGGCATCTACAGGAAGAGTGGCTACTGTTGCCCCGTTCGGTGATGCTATCCAGATCTCCGGACCATGAGGATTAGCTTCATATGCAAATCCTATCAGGCTGTCCGTCCGGACTTTCCTGTTTTCATTATGTAATTTCCACTTCTCACCATCAAAACTGACTATGCCGGTTTCAGTTACAAACCATTTCGTATTGCTGTCATCCACAACGACAGAGGAAAATGTCTTTGCCGGAATTCCAATCTCATTTTCCGGCAGAATCTTAACCGGGAAGTTTGTTCCTAAACATACAGTTAAAATGATTATAACAGAACCGTTTATAAAGAATCTGATATGTTGATTAATCATGTTCCCCAATTATTGAACATGTAAAAATATAAAATCCCTTCGAAAAGCATGAGTTCATTGTTCAAATGTGTTTAATTTATTCTCATGTCCCCGATCTTACAAACATATTTGTTATCCGGAGAACCGGCAGTTCTCTTAAATTCTTATATTTACAAGTAGACAATCGGTTAAGCTTCTGTTAATGGAAAAAATAAATAGTCTTTCCGGATATAAACTGGCATTTATCCTCTCTTTCTTTATATGTATACTTCCGGTTGAATCAATGCAGGGGCAGGTTATTGACATCCTGTTAAAAGGTGGTCATGTAATTGATCCTAATAATAAAATAGACTCCAAAATGGATGTAGCCATTGCCGGGGGCAAAATATTTCAGGTGGCACCTGACATACCTGTAAAAAATGTCAGAAAAATCATTGATGTCGAAGGTATGTATGTTACTCCGGGACTGATTGACATGCATGTGCATGCATTTAACGGGACAGATCCTGATTCTTATATTGCAAACGGATGGGATGCCCTGCCGCCTGATGGTTTTACCTTCCGGGCAGGGGTTACCACTGTTGTTGATGCCGGATCTGCCGGATGGAGGAATTTTCGCGTCTTTAAAGAACAAACAATTGACAGATCTAAAACCAGGATACTGGCCTTTTTAAATATTGTAGGTTCAGGAATGTTCGGAAGATTTGAAGAGCAGGATGTAGCAGATATGAATCCTGTTATGGCTGCCTATATGATAAACCGGTTATTTCCGGAGATTCTGGTAGGTATCAAATCAGCTCATTACTGGGGTCCGGATTTTACTCAGGTAGATCAGGCTGTTGATGCAGGTAGCCTGGCCAATGTCCCTGTTATGGTGGATCTTGGTGAACATCATCCTCCGCTCTCTATCGAAGAACTGTTTATGAAGCATCTTCGGCCGGGTGATATCTGGACCCATACCTATGCCAACGCACCTGAGGATCGGGAAGTCCCGGTTGATGAGAATGGCAGGGTAAAGCCCTTCATTTTCGAAGCTCAAAAAAGAGGGATAATTTTTGATGTCGGCCATGGGGGCGGTGCTTTTCACTGGCGTCAGGCGATTCCCTCAATACAACAGGGATTTATAGCTGATGTCATAAGCTCCGACCTGCATATCGGGAGCATGAACAGCGGCATGAAAGATATGGCCAACCTGCTGTCAAAATTTCTGAATATGGGCTTATCCCTTCAGGATGTTATCATACGTGCTACACTCAATCCGGCCAGGGTCATTAAAAGACCGGATTTAGGGAATTTAAGTATTGGCACAGTGGCTGATGTTGCCGTATTTAGCCTGAAAAAGGGCAATTTTGGGTTTCTGGATGTCATAGGAACGAAAATGAAAGGGACGCAAAAACTTGAAGCTGAACTGACAATTCGTTCCGGAAGAATCGTATGGGACCTGAATGGAATCGGATCATATGAATGGGACGCAAGACCGGAGACAAAGCAGTGAGCGGAAGGATGATGAAAAACTTTTAGTTGAAAAGTATTAAACCGGGAATAGACAAGGTAAGGAAACGGAATAATTATCAAAACCAGTTGACTGAGATGATTTTAAGAGTTAAGGTGTTATTATTAATATTGTTTTTTCTTATCATTTTTCCGGGTTTTATACTATCGCAGGAAATTGATATTCTGATAAAAGGCGGACATGTAATTGATCCGAAAAATAATATAAACACCCTGATGGATATAGCCATCGCAAAGGGCAAAATTCTTAAGGTGGCTCCTGAGATTAAATCCGAAAATGTAAAAAAAGTAATTGATGCCAGGGGGCTCTATGTGACTCCCGGATTAATAGATATTCACACACACGTTTTTACAGGCACCGGTCCGGGATTTGCAGATGGTTTTTCAAGCGTGTCTCCCGATGATTTTACTTTTAAAGCGGGTATTACGACTGTTGTGGATGCCGGAACATCCGGCTGGCGGAATTTTCCGGTTTTCAGGAAACAGATCATTGACCGGTCACAAACCCGTGTTCTGGCTTTCCTGAATATTGCCGGTTCAGGAATGACAGGCTTCCCTTCCGAGGAGGATTTAAATGATATGGATTCCCGCATGACCTCACTTGTCATTCAGCAATATCCCGAAATTATTGTTGGTGTTAAAATCGGGCATTACCGGGGAAGTGAATGGACACCTTTCGACCGTGCGCAGGATGCAGCTCGCCTGGCTAAAGTACCGCTTCTGGTGGAATGTCATCTTCCATTATTACCGTTGGAGGAGATTCTCAGAAGAATGCAACCCGGAGATATTTATACACATTCGTTTTGCACAGCAGCTGACAGAACATGCCTGCTCGACGAACAGGGGAAAATCAGATCCTGTGTTTTGGAAGCCAGGAATAAAGGGATCAGGTTTGATGTAGGGCACGGAGGAGCTATGTTCCATTTCAATGTGGCAATGCCTGCACTGAAACAAGGTCTGCTGCCAGATTCTTTCGGATCTGATCTGCACCGTTTCAGTATGAATTCCGGAATGAAGAATATGCTGGATATTATGTCGAAGTATCTGAATATGGGAATGAATATCCAGGATATAATATTCCGTGCTACATGGAATTCCGCGCAATCTGTCAGACGTAATGACCTCGGGCAGTTAACTGAAGGATCTGAAGCAGATATAGCGGTGTTGAGAATAGGAAAAGGTACTTTTGGTTTTATTGATGCAAGTGGTAACAGATTGGATGGTGATAGCAGGTTTGAGGCTGAGCTGACTATTCGTGCAGGTAAGATAGTATATGACCAGAATGGGATAGCAGCCCGGAACTGGCTGGATAATCAGACAATAAAATTTTAACAGCATTCAGCAATCAGAAATCAGTTTTATAATTAGAAAACAGAGATTATGGAACGCAGAGACATTATTAAGAGTTTGACAATTTTACCATTAGCAGGTGGCTTTCTTCCGCTGGAGTCTGTCCTGTCTGCACCTTCTGGTCCGCTCGTGACAGGACCTAACATCTACCAGTCAATTGGTGTGGAACCGGTGATCAACTGTGTAGGCACTTATACCATAATCGGGGGTTCCATCGAGCGTCCCGAAGTGGTTGAGGCGATGCATGCTGCATCAGGCTTTTTCGTACAATACGATGAACTGGCACAGGGGATCGGAAGGCGCCTTGCTGAACTTACTAAAGCCGAATGGGGAATGATCTCGGCCGGCTGTGCTGCAGGTATGAAGCATGTTACTGCAGCCTGTGTCACCGGAGGAAATCCTGAAAAGCTCATACGTATTCCTGACCTGACCGGATTTGACAAGACAGAAGTGGTTATTCCGGGAAGTTCAAGAAATGCCTATGATCACGCAATCAGAAACATTGGTGTCACTATCATTACAGTCGATACTATTGAAGAACTCGCCAGGGCTTTAACATCAAGAACAGCAATGATTTACGTAATGACTGGTAATGATACCCAGCCGGGGAATAAATTTGCTATTGATAAAATAGCCGGGATTGCCAGACCGTTGGATATTCCGTTCCTGGTAGATGCGGCAGCAGAAGACCTTACAATACCTAATGTTCATCTTCAGGCCGGTGCAACAATTGTAGCTTACAGCGGGGGGAAAGCAATATGCGGGCCACAGTGTGCAGGTTTACTGCTGGGAAGGAAAGACATCCTGATGTCGGCATGGCAGGCAAGTTCACCTCACCATGGCACAGGCCGGGACAATAAAGTGGGTAAGGAGGAAATGCTGGGTATGCTGGCCGCAG
Source organism: uncultured Rikenellaceae bacterium (assembly GCA_964553395.1). Lineage (GTDB taxonomy): Bacteria > Bacteroidota > Bacteroidia > Bacteroidales > VadinHA17 > LD21. The sequence goes on from CAZKMH010000095.1 coordinate 7,694, forward strand.
TTGAAGCCTGGGTAACCCGTGACCACGCAGAGAAATGGAGAACATGGCTCTCCTACCTTGATACCATTTCCAAACGTATTTCAAAGATCGACAATGTCACTACATCTGTAAATGAGCCGACAGGCCTTAACAATCACAGTCCGGTGCTTACAATATCGTGGAATCCTGACAAACTTAATATCACAGGACCGGATGCCGCCGAGGAGCTGGCAACAACACAGCCACGAATTGCACTACATAGCGGCAACAATGATCAGGAAGGAACCACTTCACTGCGAATCACATCGGGACAGATGCAGCCGGGAAACGATAAGATAGTTGCGGACCGTGTATTCGAAGTACTTACCCGGAAACGATCAAAACCCAGGGAAATGGCTCCTCCGGCGACAGACATCAGTGGCAGATGGGCTGTGGACATTGAATTTTACAGCAGCAAAAGCCAGCATGCATTTTTTATAGAACAGGATGGAAACTGGATCCAGGGTTCACACAAGGGAGATTTTTCCCTCCGTGAAATGGCTGGGACTATTGAAGGTGATAATGTAAAATTAAGCAGCTCCGAACGCCTTGTTGCCGACAATGTTCCGTTTATTTTTTCAGGCACTCTTTCAGGAGATACTATAACCGGGCAGATCTATATGGGTGAATACATCAATGCAAAATTCACGGCAAAACGAAACACCTACAAAGGTAAACGAAGGCTGATACGATATCCGAAAGGTCAGCCGCTTGCAACTTAGTATGAATTTTATGCCGAATATTATCTTTTGAAAGGATAATGATCAATATTGTATAATTTAGACGGCAAGATTTGCAAACAAAGCCGGAAGACAAAACATGAAAAGGCGTGACTTTATCAAAGTCTCTTCTGCCGCAGGAGTAGTGGGACTAATGGGACCGGCAATTAATGCAGTGGCAAGCCCTGCATTAAAAGCTGATGCCGGATTTGACCTTCACCCGTTCATAAGAGAGCATCCCGAAGCGGTTTTCATTAACCTTACATCAATTGCCGACAAATCTGACAATCAGGGAATCCATGACGCCGCTTTCAGGCTCGCCGGTGAAATGTTTATCAAAACACCCGGAGGTAAAGGTTATCCCACCACAACAAAAATTACCTGTAAACCTAACTGGACCTGTTTTGGACGGATAAATCCAAAGGATCCGCTTGCCCATCTCAGCATAAACACAGATCTGAATTTTATCGAAGGATTCCTGAAATCTGTAAAACAAACAGGCCCGGACAAAATATATCTAAGGGAATGTGCATGTGCCAATACATGGGAAGTAAGAGGTTTTACTTCTATGGCTCAACGAAATAATTTTGATCTGAGAGACCTCAGTTCCATGGATTTTTGGGAGCTTGGTAAAGATGATATGATTTTTAAAAAAGTTGATGGCGTTGTTTTCAGTGAGGTTGGATTTATGGCTCCAATGACTGCACCGGACACCTTCCTGATAAATATTGCCAAGTTTAAAACTCACCAGATGGGAGTAACCGGGGCTATAAAAAATCTTCAGGGAATTACCGGCAGGAAATTTCATCAGTTTTGCGGAGGTCATTACGATATATTTAAGACCTACGATAAACGTTACCATCCATTCTTCCAGCCTGATTATATGGAGAGAATTACCTCACTTCAGAAAAAACATGAACTGGAAGGTATTCCCCGCTGGAAAAGCCGGATGGAGAAGCCTCCATATGGCGGAGGTCTGTTCATGGAACAATGGGTCCAGAGAATGATTGATTCCTATAGTGTTACTCCAACCGGAATAAATATTGTTGAGGGTATCTACGGCAGGGATGGAGACGGGTTCACCACCGGTCCGCATAACGGAAAGCCTATGGATTATATGAGCAATAATATAATCTTCGGTAAGGATGCTTTCAGGGTAGATATTATAACGCACTGGCTTGCCGGACATGAACCAGGTAATTTCGGACTGTTCCATATCGGTATTGAACGCGGAGTATCAAATGTTCTTAATCCTTTTGATATTCCGGTTTACCTGTGGAATAACGGACGTGCAAAGAAGGTCAGCCTGGATACTTTCAAGCGAACACCTTTGCAGACTCTCTATATGAGAAGGAATTATGACGGGCACAACGAAGACCAGTACCACATGGTCAACGAACCATTCGACTACACTGGCTGGAAACCAGGCACACCTGTTGCTGATACTGAACCATCGATAAAAGCCCTTGGAACAGATCCGGGTAACGGAATTGTAATGGAAGTAAATGTTCCGCAGGAGAGCGACGTATACGTCGATATTAAGAACCGTTTTGGTGATGTGGTCTGGCGTCTGAAGGCGGATGGGCTCGAACCGGGTAAGCATGAAGTAGTCTGGGACGGATTCTCTGAACCAGGACTATATACAATGTATATTAAAGGCATGGGCTGGGATGCCGAACGTCAAATGGTTATCTATACCTGACATCAGATCTGCCAGGTAATTATCAATTTCAGACAGAAGCTTTGCTCAGCTCCTCAAAAATGCGTCCTGCCACTATTTTCTCCTGACGGGGTTCAAGCATAAAAACAGTTATGTTAATACTGTTTTCCTTACCGGCTACAACCTCAATCGAAGGAGTACCTCTGCGTAACTTTTCCTGGAATTCTTCACGGGTGACTTTAATCTTATTTATATCCCAGGCAATATTCAGGGTAGGAGTATGGTTTGCCACAGGCGGAACAGAGACAGTGGTCGTTATACCACTCACTTTTTTCGCAGCATTTTCGATTGTCGCAATCCTCTCTTCCCAAATTTTCCACTCCCGTTCGTGATCAGTGTTTATATATCTCTCCAGGGCCACATACATTCCAAAAACCTCCTCCTTGTTCACCTTCATTCCGCGGCCTATGTTACCGCCACGCGGAGGCGCATTCAGCCGGGCAGCCTCAATCAGATCTTTTCTCCCCATTAAGATCCCGGCACTCTGAGGTCCACGTAAAGCCTTTCCACCGGATATGCATACGAGATCAAATCCCATATCATTATATTTCCAGAGGTTTTCAACCGGCGGGACATCCGCAGCTATATCATTCATCGTGGGGATATTATGCTTCTTTCCTAAAGCAACCCACTCT
>CAZKMH010000096.1:0-10779 GCA_964553395.1 uncultured Rikenellaceae bacterium
ATTTAAAATAACTTTTATCTGCGATGATGCAAAAGGGTAACGTCGCCTACCAGTTTAAAAGGTGTTCCATTAATAAAAGTGCCTGTGCATTTATAGACATAAACACCCTGCTGAGAGAGTCTCCCCTGATAATATCCATCCCATCCCTTCATAACATCCAGGCTAAGGTATAATAATGCACCCCATCTGTTGAAAATTTCCAGACGATATTCTTCAACTCCCTCCCAGTATGGATGGAAAATAGTATTTAACTCTGGTTCGCTCAGGCTGTAATAGCCCTGGTTAGGACCTGACATATCCGGTTCAAAAGCATTCGGGAATTTAATGAATCCTTGACCAATAACAGTAACTGCATCAGGCTTAACAAGCCTGTCAGTGCAGCCATGTTCTGTCCACACGTCCAGTGAGATATCATATATTCCGGTAGCTGTATACAAATATTCGGGATTCAAATCTGTGGAAGTCTGCCCGTCGCCAAAATTCCATAAATAAGTTGTCCCATTTTCAGACAGATTATACAATTTGATCTTCTGATCGGGGAGCATCACCAGTTCAGGTGCCACACTGAAATCAACCAGGGGTTTTCCATAAACTTCAACCCGCCTGTAAGCATAATCGCGTCCACTTTCTCCTGTAACTGTCAGTTTAACATTGTATATTCCAGCTTCAGTAAAAGTATGCGAGGGTCCAAATTCGGTTGAACTGGTACCATCGTCAAATTCCCATAGATAGGAATCCCCGAACAAGGAATTATTACTGAACTGAACAGTAAGAGGTGCACAACCCGGGACTATAGAGTCAACGGCAGCAACTGGAGGACCGACAAATATACGGATCAGGTGAGATACAGAATCGGAACAATGGGCCGATGAGACATACAGCTTTATATCATATTCCCCCCAGGTCGGATATGTGTGTGGCAGAGGATTATCCACGTCTGTAGTGAAGCCATCTCCCATATCCCATTGCCAGGACCATGTTCCCGGGTTGGTCATATTTGTGAGACTGACTGTAGCTGCCGGAAATACCTGATGACTGGGCAGTGCAATAAATTCTGCCTTGGGCTGAAGATAAACAGATATGGTATCGGTTTTTGAATCAATACAACCATATCTGGATGTTGAGGTCAGGGTCACATTGTAATTTATGACATCAGATGCGAAGTTGAAATACATATGTGTAGGATCCTTGATGGTCATTTCTGATCCGTCTCCAAAATCCCAGAAAAATGATTCACCAAGGATGGATTCATTCACAAAATAACTCGTTAACGGACTGCATCCTGTATCATTAACACTAAAATCAGCAATTGTAGACGGGTAAACGACTATATTTTGCCTTGATGAGTCAATGCAGCCATAGCTTGTAGTGGCAATCAGCTTAATACTATATGAAACAACGTCAGATGTAAAGTTGTAATAGACATGATTAAATGGATCAACAGTATTCGTATCCAATATCTCACCATCTCCGAAATTCCATGTGAAATGGTCTGAATTGAGACTGGTATTGTGAATGAGAACATCAAAAGGCGGACAATTTGTGATCCTGTCTGTTTCGAACCTGGCTTTCGGTTGGGGATGGATTATTACTTCACCTGTAATTTCATTTGTACAATTAAACATCGAGGTGGCAATCAGACGAACCTGCCTGGTAATTGCGACATCCGTGAAATTGTAATAAATATGGCTCGGGGAATCGGCATTACTGGAGGTTCCATCACCGAAATCCCACGAATATGTAAAACCGCCACTTGTCAAATTGGTAAATACTACCTCAAAAGGATGGCAGCCTTCATTGATACTCAGGGAGAAGGATGCCTGAACAGTTGGATACACCATGACTGTTTTTGTGATCGGGCTTGAACATCCGGCGGAATTCACAGCGGTCAGGGAAACGTGGAACAGAACCGTATCGGTAAAACTTGAATTGTCAAAGACATGTGAAACAGGATTCAAGTCAGTGGTAACTGTATCTGAACCATCACCAAAATCCCAGTAGAATGTTTCCCCGCCGACAGACGCATTATTGAATTGTAATGAGAACGGAGTGCACCTGATATTTTCCTGGAATGTAAAATCGGCATGGATATTTGGATGAACTGTTATCATGATCGATGTGGTATCCCTGCACTCATGGTTTGCTGAAAGTGCCGTCAGTACTACTGTATAAACAGAATCGACAGTTCCGGTGTTTATAAAAGTGTGAGCAGGATCATGCAGGGTTGAAGTAGTGCCATCACCGAAATCCCAGATGAAAGATTGTCCGCCATTTGTGAGGTTTGTAAAATCAACAATAAACGGATGACACCCTGCTGTCTGTGAAGCGGCAATACCAGCCTGGATATCAGGATAGACCCTGACAATCTTTCGGGCTTCACCGGAACAGCCTGCACTATTCTCAGCACGAAGAATGACTTCAAATTCCCCGATGTTGAGAAAATCGCTATTTACAAAGGTATGGGTCACAGGACTGAGGTCAGTTGTAATCGTATCAGAACCATCGCCAAAGTCCCAGGTATAGGTTGTTCCGCCAATGGAGATGTTTTCAAACGTGAAAAGGGAAGGATTGCAGTCAATTACTTTCGGCAGGGTGAATTCTGCGATGACCTGGGGACGGACAAGTATTGGCCATGAAACTGATTTGACGCACTCGCCGTCGGCGGTTGAAGTGGTCAGGGTAACCAGATAGGTTGTATCCGAAGTACCGAAGTTTGTAAATGTATGAGAAGGAGAAGGTAGTACAGAAGAGGAACCATCACCGAAATTCCAATAGTAATTAACAGGATTTACTGACAGATCGGTAAATGTCACTGAAAGCGGATGACAGCCATCGAATGCACTTGCCGAAAAGTTTGCGGATATTTCCGGATGTACCGTAATATTCCTGATCAGAGTATCGCTGCAGCCCTCTTCATTCAGAACGATAAGTTGCAGAGGATAAACTACCGCTGAAGTCCCTCCATTAAGATACAGATGATCAAGGCTGGAAGTGTCACTGTTTGAAACCGGACTGCCATCACCGAAATTCCAGAAATACTGGTCAACTCCGGCTGACTGGTTTTTAATTGTGATGGGGAACGGGTGACAGCCTACAATATCGTTTACCGAAAAGGCTGCTTCAATATACGGATGTACCCGAATATTAAATGACATGGTATCCCTGCAAAATTCAGCCGAGGTAACTATAAGTGTAACCGTGTAGATTGTGTCGTGGTCCATCAGATTCCTGTCGTAAAGGTGAAGAGGATTAACTTCAGATGAAGTTCCCCCGTCGCCGAAATCCCAGAAATAATAGTCTGCTCCTGTTGAGTTATTCAGGAATTCAACTTCAAAAGGAGAACATGCTTCATTCACGTCAGGTATAAAAGAAGCATTTATTTCAGGAAATACGGTTACATCACGCACTATTTCATCAAAGCAACCTTCTTCATTATCGACACGGAGTCTGATCGTATAAGTTACCGGATCAGGTGTGTTATTAATATAAGTCTTTGATATCCGTGGACCCGGACTTGTTGAAGTTGTTCCGTCACCAAAATCCCATGAATAAAAATCAGCTCCGAAAGATTGATCGGTGATTACAATTACGTGCGGGGTACAGGCAAAGACTGTGTCAAAAACGAAATTTGCTTCAATATAAGGCAGAACCGTAACAGTGTGTGTTGATGTATCGCGGCAGTAATATGGTGAGACAGCGATCAGGCGCGTTTGGTATACAATGCTGTCGGGACCGAACAGATTCCTGAAGGTATGTTGGGGCATACTGTCAATCGATGAACCTCCGTCGCCAAATTCCCATTCCCAGGTATCTGTATTTCCGGTTGAATTATTCTGGAACTGAACAAGCAGAGGATCACATCCTCTGCTCAGACCTGGCACTGAAAAGGCTGAATGAACCTCAGGAAATACAACAATTGTTTTTGTAAAAATATCGGAACACCCGCTTTCATTTTTAACAAGCAGAGTCACTGTATCCACTATTGGAGTGTTGGTAGTGTTCCTGTAAGTATGTGGAATAAAGAAAGGCAGGGGGTAATTTGGTGGTTGCGGATAAGGAGTGGACGGATTCAGATCATATCTGATCAAAGTATCATCTAATTCGTATTGCCAGGAGTATGCACCTGAAGACTGGTCTTCAAACTGTATTTCCAAAGGTGAACATCCCGAAGTAACATTTGTCTGAAAAAATGCCACAACAGGTGTTGAGACCAGTACAGTAAGATCGATAGTACCGGAACTACAGGCTCCGGAAACTTCAACAGTATAGTTATGCGGTCCCGGTGGCAGATTGATTGCAGTAGGCAGGTTACTTGTGGCATCGTCAAGATATGTATCAGGGGTCCAGCGGTAGTTGGTCCCGCCATAAGCATAGAGCTGCACGGAATCTCCGTAACATGCCCTCACTACAGTTGAATTTGTTCCTGCCACATTAGCACCTATATTCAATCGGCCAAAGTCTGAGTAATAACCATAATACAAACCTCCCTGCCCGGCTCCGGGAAAGCCATTGAAAATTCCCAGGTGAAATATATCACCGGTATTCTCCACGAGATGCTGTCCGATCGGAAGAACGTTGACGTTGATTGAATTTGAAAAAAAGGCCATATAGCCGCCGGTACCAGGTATAACATGAAAATCGCCAGGGTTAATAATGCCATCCTGTCTTGTTCCATCCACAAGAAATTTATCCTGATTGCCGTCTTTTACAATTATAAAGAACTGGAACTTATTTTCATCTCTGGCACGTGTAAATGCCAGCTGGGTATTTCCGGAACACCCGATAGCCGGTACTATTGCTCCCCCACGGGCTTGATTCTCAACACCCAGCTGAAAAACATAGAATGGCTTGCCAGGATCGTTTGAAGTGAGGTAAGCGAATTTTGAACCTCCGGGAACAACAACAAGTGCCTGCTGACCCCGGTTAAGTGTTGTGTATGGTGTGGGAAGAATTGGATTGCCATCACCATCAGTAACGTATATGCTGGTATTATCTTCGGTTGCTACAACATAAACATGATTTGGATTGCCCATATCAGGCACGATATAATTACTCCCAACGACACTTACAGGTACTATCTGGTCTCCAATTACATCCGCCCCCTGTGAACCGACAGCGATAGCATCATCCTTTAAAGTGACACAAACAGGTTTTGTTGATTCAACTCTGGTCCCGGCCAGTCTGTCGGATGCTAAAATGCTGGAATTAACAGGGAATAAAGAAAAGGTTTGACCCTGGTTCAGCGTCAGGGTGTATGTTCCGCCTGCAGGGATTCCTGTCAGAAGAGAACCATAGCTTGCGGATTTTCCGGGAGGAAGGGTAATTGTAACCTGGGTATCGTCCTGTGTGGCGCCAATGTCAATGGCAGAATAAGCTCTTGGATTTACATTCCTGTTATTGTAAACATTCTGAAAAGGCGTATAAAACAGAGTCCCGAGGGCATTTCGCCCTTTTAATGTCCAGAGATCGGAGCCAAACCTGAAGTTTACTTCCCAATAGACTGTGATCATATTGGTTGCCGTTATATGCAAACCGAAATTGTTTATACCGCTCGGGGTGAGGGGTTGATTTTCCAGACTCACATTTGTGGGATTTGTTACTACGTCAATCAGCGAGGTAAGATTGACTGACGTTGTTGAATTGGCAGCTATATCAATAACTATATACTGAAATCCGGCTGGATTCAGGGTTGGGTGATATGGATTGGCTGGCATGCTGACCGTTACAGTTGCCGGTAGTTCCAGCGTGGCAATCCTCAGTGTTCCGGGAGTACCTCCTATATCATCCCTGTAAGACAATTCTGGAACTACAAACCAGAATTCCGTGTCTACCTGTGAAAGAGATATAGTTGAATGTCCGAAAAGGAATATCACAATACCTGCATAAATCAAGTGTCTTACAGACATTTCTGTAACTCCGGCAGACGAATTCATATGAAATAAGCAACTTTCATTGGCATTTATACGTAAAAAAGAACGAAAAGTTAATTCTGCACCGGAATTTAAGAAACCTCAAATGTCTGATAAACAAATCTGTCAAAGATTTTTGAAAATATTAATAATGTGTGTCGTTCTGTTTCCGGCTCATACTGGTAAAGCACAGATATATTTAACCGAAGGATTTGAACTTGGAGCAAAACCTGAAGGCTGGACAGAAGAATACGCTTCCGGTACCGAACCATGGAGGTTCAGGAATGGAGGACACAGTCCGAACGACAATAACTGGCAGGTGCCGCCAGCACAAAAAGATATTACGAGGAATCCCCCTTCTGCATATGAGGGCATTTATAATGCCATATTTTTCAAGCAGGGAGATAATAATGAACATACCAAACTCATCACACCGTCAATGAACCTGCTTGGAGGTGCCAGTATCGAGCTTAGTTTTTATCTTTGCCAGATCCCCTGGACATTTGAAGGATCGACTGACTGGGATGTACTCCGGGTATATTATAAAGTTTCGGAAAGTTCTCAGTGGATACTCCTTCATGAATACCTTGATCCCGTATATGAATGGACTAAACAAACCCTGGTCCTCCCTGAACCGTCATCAACATATTTTGTTGCTTTCGAAGGTCACACGCGCTGGGGATATGGTACCTGCATAGATAAAATTTCAATTGAGTCCAAAGGATTTCAGCATATGTGGATAAAGGGTATTGATTTTCAACAACCATTTGCCAGTTATGTTCCATCCGGATCACCTGATGTCCCGGTCATGAGGATTGATTTTACTGTATATGGTAATACTGATACTGCCTTTCTGGACAGAATCCTTTTTACTTCCCTTAATACTTCCGACAACGATATACAACCCAATGGAGTCAAGCTCTACAGTACGCTAACCCAGACTTTCAATACAGAAAATCTGCTGGGATCCCCGACCAATTTTGCTTCAGGAGTAGCCAGTTTTACTAATCTGAACCATTTTCTGGCTCCGGGTCATTCTTATCTGTGGCTTGCCTGTGATATAAAGCCTGATGCGGCTTACGGAAATGTAATTGATGTCAGGGTAGCAAGCAATAATATTTTTGCCAATGATACGCTTTATCCTGCACTTGAAAAATCCCCTGCCGGTAACAGGATAATCTATCAAACTCAATATTTTGAATATTTCGAGGGAGTCCATAACTGGACTCTCACGGGAGAATTCGAGGTCAATACACCCAGTGGTTCAGGAGGCTTGCCGGGTAATCCGGATCCTTTATCTGCATTCAGCGGCAGCAAGATACTGGGGACTGACCTTACCGGAACCGGATCCTATCCCTACAATTATGAACCTGATGTTAGTGAAATGTCATCTTATCTCGCCACCTCACCAACTATTAATCTGTTTTATTACAAAAACCTTAATCTGTTCTTTCAGCGACATCTTAATATAGAAGTCTGGGATAGTGCATATATACTGATAAGTACTGATAACGGAAGTTCATGGAATACTATCTGGCACAACCATAATTCCTGGATTAGTGATAATCAATGGACACAGCAAAGGATTCCGATACCCGATGAATTTGCCAGGACAAACCAGCTGAAGATACGCTTTAAGCTGGGGCCTACAGACGGAGAGGAAAATTACTCGGGCTGGAATATCGATGATGTTTATCTGACCGGGGAATTCATTACCAGGGATGTTGGTGTTTCGGAATGGATTTATCCTTTAAGCGGCAGTGGTCATTCATCCAGTGATTCAGTAACAGTTAGTATCAGAAACTATGGAGGTGCCGAAATAACTGATCCGGTGCCTGTAGCATATTCTTTCGATGGAGGACTAACATGGGTCGTTAATAATATGACCCGGAATATTCCGATTGGAGGATCAGCAGTTTTTACCTTCCCCACAAAAACAGACCTTTCTTCACCGGGATTGAAGCCTTCTGTACTGGCAAAAACTCTGTTTCCCGGTGATCAGTATACAGGTAATGACCAGTTATCAACTCAGATTTATATTGTCCCGACATATACGCCACCTTATCTTGAGAACTTTGAACAGAACGAAGGTTACTGGAGATCAATGGGGAGTAAGATCTGGGAATATGGTACACCAGCAGGGAGTGTCATTAATTCGGCATCATCCGGAATCAAAAGCTGGGTCACCGGCTTAAATCAAAAATACGGAGATATAATTACCCGGAAAAACAGCATAATTTTCGAAGATGATTTCGAAAGTGATCTGGGATGGTCCTTCTCCGGAGAATTTGAGAGAACAATTCCGGATTATACATTCCTTCCCTATTATGCTTATTCCGGATATCATTGTGCCGGTATAGATTTATCCGGTAAGGGAACATCTCTTTTTAATTATGAAAACGGGATCTCTCCTGCTTCTGCATATACCGCCACCTCACCTGCATTTGATGTAACAAATTACAGTAACCTCATTGTCAGCTGTTTAGCATGGATAACAATTCAGGGAGGTGATTCGATAAAGTTCGAGGTAAGTCAGGATAACGGAACCAGCTGGCATACTATCTGGAAAAATACGGAAGGTGCCATATTTGATGATTATTATACATACAGAGAATTTCCTGTCCCTGATTATCTGAGCAATTCAACCATGTTCAGATTCAGGTTTTCCCTTTTCCGTACATCAGCATCAGGTCCGGTAGCACAGGGGTGGAGTATCGATGATCTCCTGTTTACAGGAGACCTGGTGAACTTGCAGGAAGGAGATCTTTCTTCTCCCGGCTATAATCTCACAGGCCTCACCAATCCTGTTTTTGAAGCACATTTATGGATTGATACCGAGCAGGATGCAGATGGTGCAACTTTATTATATTCACTCAACGATGGATCAAGCTGGACGCCGGTCTCCAACAGTTCCGGTTTTGATACTTACTGGAACTGGTATACCGGGAAACCTGTCAAGGCGCTTGGATTGAATGGCTGGAGCGGGCATAGTAACGGATGGCTGACAATACGGCACTTTCTCCCTGCTGCACTGATAAATCAGAAAAATGTGCAGTTCAGATTTAAATTTATGGCGGATAAGGTCAACAACCAGTTTGACGGAATCGCAGTGGATGATATTAAAGTTATTGAAGCACCGCACAGCACAGGTGTTACCGAAATTCTTGCACCTGTATCAGCCTGCGAACTTGCCCCAAACCAGAAATTTACTCTTCGACTTAAAAATCATGGCGTCAGGAGCCTGGTAACAGGTGACTCGATCAGAATAGGTTTTAATATTGAACGATCAGGAATAATACAGGCGGCAGAAGAGACTATTTACATTACACAGGCTTTCCCTTCAGGTGCGACACGTGATTTTAACCTGACAACAGCATTTGATTTCGGGATCGGCGGTGACTACCACACAAACGTGTTTACAGTCGAAACTGTTCCTTACTTTTATAATCAGATATCAAGCGATACTCTTTACAGGCTTATCCAGGTAAAAAAGCCGGTAGTTGAACTGGGGCCGGATATTTCAACGGTCAGACCGGATACAGTGATATTGAAAGCTTTCTCCGGCGTTCCCGGGAATAATTATCTGTGGCAGGATGGATCAACAGATTCTGTATTCCATGTAAATACAAAGGGAACATATTTTGTCAGAGTAACAAATAACATTGGCTGTGTTACCCTGGATACCATAAGGGTGACCGAACTCCTGGCTGACGTGGGAGTAAACCAGCTTATTGCTCCGGTTTCGGCATGTGAACTCGGATCTCAGGTTCCGGTTTGGATTACAATAAAGAATTTTGGTACCGATATCGTGGATGTTAATGATACCATCTTTATTTTCAGGGAGATCAACTCCAACTTATTGAAGGATACACTTGTGATTACTCAACCGGTAAACCCGGACAGTACGTTAAATTTTATGTTCTCCAGAAGCTTCGATTTTACATTGGCGGGAATCTATCAAATTAAACTGTACACTAAATACAGGGACGATTACAGAAAGAATAATGATACATTGAATTATGCCCTGGAAGTTTATGGTTATCCGACAGTTGACCTCGGGCCCGACGTTACTTTGATGGCATCTCAGCATATTCTGACTGCGGCACCGGGCTATTACAGCTATCTGTGGCAGGATGGATCAACTCTTAACACATTCACTGTGGATCAGGCTGGTCAAAGGCTCTATTATGTTACCGCAGGCAATGAACATCAATGTACAGCCACCGATTCAGTCAGAGTAACCCTTAATATGACGGATGTCGAACTTGAAAAAATCCTGACTCCTGAAACGTCATGCGGCTTATCTGAAACTATAACCGTTTCCGTAAGGATTAAAAATTCAGGCAACCAGGTCATAACGGCAGGTAAAACCATCAATCTGGGTTATTCTGTTGATGAAGGCTCTCCTAACCTCAACTCTGTAATCCTTTCCAAAAATTTCCTGCCCGGAGATTCCATTGACTATGTTTTCTCTCAACAAACCCAGGTTATTACAGGCCACTGGTATGATTTCTCTGTTTTCTTAAACTACAGTGGCGATATGAAATTAAAGAATGATTCGATAATGATGCCGGTGGGTGTTTTCGAGACCCCGGTGGTGAACCTTGGAGAAGATTATACGGTTATTACAGGTCTGCAGTATGTCCTGAATGCCGGAGCTGGTTTTGCCTCCTACCTCTGGCATGATGGAAGCACCGGTCAGACTTATACGATAAAAACTCCGGGAATCAACACCTGCGGGGTTACCGTTACAGACCATAACGGATGCCCGGGATACGACGAAATCCGGATCATGCTTGCTGTGCCGGATATTGGTATTACAGAAATTGTCCATCCCAAAACATCATGCGGTCTTGGTACCGGGGAGAAA
>CAZKMH010000097.1:0-10777 GCA_964553395.1 uncultured Rikenellaceae bacterium
TGGTACAATCTGATGCCTTCGGTCACGAGAGGAAACTATGCCGACCCATACACTCTTTTGGATGCAATGAGATATAAAGAGCTCGACAGGTGGAGCTTTGTTGCAGATTATGATGAGTTCATGGCGGAAATGAGGGGGGAGTTTGTTGGTCATGGGATCCGTATTGGGCTTGATAATTCAAACAAAGCCAGGATTGCTATGATTTATAAAAATTCTCCATTATATACGAGCAAAGTACGCCGGGGATGGATGATAAAAACAGTCAACGGTTACGATCTTTCGGCCATCATGCTTGCAGGTAATTCAGATGCATACGATGAAGCCCTGGGCCCCGGGAATGAGGGTGTAACGAATGTTTTCGTATTCGCACGTGATGGGAAGGCTGATACAACAATTACCTCAGCCAAGAAGAAATTTATTATCAATTCCGTTCTGTTGTATGACACGATTAAGCTATCATCTGGTATAATCGCAGGACACCTCGTACTTGAGTCATTCATTGAGCCAACGGATGATGAGCTTCAGGTTGCCTTTGCATTTTTTAAAAACAATAACGTCAAAGACATTATACTTGACCTCAGGTACAATACGGGAGGATTCCTTGATGCGAGCCAGTTACTTGCCAGTTATATTGCAGGGAATGGATTCACAACAACTACTTATGCCAGACTGGATTATAATAATAAACGCCAGGATTATAATCAAACATACCCCTTTGTTACAACCCAGTATCCGATTGCTGCCACGAAACTGGTGGTGATCACAACACGTTCCACAGCATCTGCGAGTGAAGCAGTAATGAACGGGCTCTCTCCGATTATTAATTTTGTCAGCGTCGGCGATACCACCAATGGGAAACCCACCGGGATGAACGGATGGGAATGCGGAAAAAAATATTTCTTCTGGCCGATAACCTTTAAGATTGTCAATTCCAGCAATGAAGGTGATTATTTCGATGGTTTTCCTCCCGATAAAATCGCTATTGATGATATAACACATGATTTCGACAGCAGGGATGAAGAGTGCCTGAATGAGGCGATCCGCTTTCTTGAAACAGGTTCATTTTCCGGTCCGGGTAAATCAATCCGCTCTTTCACCCGTTCTGTTCACTATTCGGAAAAACCTTCATGGATGAATAACACTTTTGTATTAAAAAAATAGATTATCATTAACCGGAGCCTGGTGAAGGGAAAACCAAAATCAAGGATTATTCTTGGAATTGATCCGGGGACAACCATCACCGGATATGGTGTAATAAGTGCTTCCGGTAACAGTCCGCAACTGGTCACCATTGGCTCCATAGATCTCTCGAAATTCGACAACCATTACCTGAAGCTGAAACATATATTTGAACGCACCCTCGGCATCATTGATGAGTATCATCCCGATGAGCTGGCAATTGAAGCTCCCTTTTACGGGAAAAATGTGCAATCGATGCTGAAGCTGGGGAGAGCCCAGGGTGCAGCTATTGCAGCAGCACTTTCACGTTCACTGCCAATATTTGAATATGCTCCCAGAAAAATCAAAATGTCAATTACCGGCCGGGGGGCAGCTTCAAAGGAGCAGGTTGCAGCCATGCTGATGAGAATCCTGAAATTCAGTGAACCCGGGATAAGACTTGATGCTACAGACGGACTTGCAGCCGCATTGTGTCACTTTTACCAGTTAGATAAATGCACGGGAGAGAAGAAATTTACAGGATGGAAAGATTACCTGAAAAAGAATCCTGACAGGATTAAGTGATACTTCTCTCTCAACCCAGAGCGACTGCCAGGGCTGCAACGCTCACCCGTACTCCTTCTGCTTTAAGCAGCTCCGCAACACAGGATTCTATCGTCGATCCGGTTGTTATAACATCATCTATAAGCAGGATATGCTTCCCGGTGATGCCGGCCTGATCTTCAATGCTGAACATGCCCTCAACGTTCTTCCATCTTTCATATCTCGATTTTTTCGTTTGAGTGCTTGTTTTTGAGCTTCTCCCGAGTGATTTTGAATCAACCGGCAATCCGGTTGCATCTGATATGCCCTCACATATGAGGAGGCTCTGGTTAAAGCCCCTCACACGTTCCTTTGACGGATGCAACGGAACCGGAATTATGAGATCTATATCCCCTGTAAAACCTGATTTCACAAGGGCAAGTCCATAAATTTTCCCGAGTTCGAAACCTATATCTTTTATCCCTTTGTATTTAAGGTTATGAATAAGTTTTCTTATCCGGCTGTCCCTGTTGTAAAATGAAAATGCCGCAGCTTTTTCTATCGTGCATCTTCCCCAGAAAAGCCGGGCAACGGGATTGTCTTCTTCAAGATGGTAATTGGTCCTTGGTATCAGTATGTAGCATTCTGTACAAATAAGGTATTCATTTCTGAGAAGGTGATTCCCACAGGCATAGCAAAGCCTCGGAAAAAGAAGACTCAGAAAATCATCCCATAATCCTGAAAGAAAATTCATGCAGCGAGCAGAATTATTCACTCAAAGATAGTAAATATAAGCAAGGAAAAAGTTACACGGAGGAAATCCTGAGAAGACACGGAGATCATAGAGGTAAAATCCACTATTTGCTACCTATGTGGAGCTCTGTGTCTACTCTGTGTAACTCTGTGTAACAAAAAGTGACTATTACAGAAGTTTCTTTCTAATTTTTTCTGCGATCTCTTTAAATTCTCCGTGAGTGAATTTTAGCTTTGGATTTCTGAAGTTCACATCCTCCATTGAATCCATAGGCACAAGGTGAATATGCGCATGGGGCACCTCCAGCCCCAGGATAGCAATGCCTATGCGGTTGCAGGGGATCGCATTCCTAATTGCAATCCCGACCTTTTTAGAAAAGACAATAAGTCCTGCAAGCTGGTCATCGTCCAGATCAAAAATATAATCTGTCTCCTGTTTGGGAACAACCAGAGTATGTCCGGCTTTCAGAGGATTTATATCGAGGAATGCAAAATACTTCTCATCCTCGGCGATTTTATAACAGGGTATTTCTCCCTTTATAATTTTAGAAAAAATTGTTTCCATTGCGACTTAATAAACTGTTATGTTTATGAAGAGATCGAAATGATCTCAAAGGAGATAGTTCCTGAAGGGACTTTGATCTGGACAATCTCCCCCACTTTCTTCCCTATAAGACCCTGTGCTATAGGCGAGTTTATGGCAAGCTTACGAAGTTTCAGGTTGGCTTCGCTTTCAGGAACCAGCTGATATTCCATTACGGAATTGCTTGCCTTATTCCTTATCTTAACCCTGTGCAATATCCTGACCGTTTTATTATCTATTTTTGACTCGTCAATAATTCTGGAACGGGCAATAATATCCTCAAGCTTTGATATTCTCATTTCGAGCATACCCTGTGCCTCCTTAGCAGCCGCATATTCAGCATTTTCGGTAAGGTCACCCTTATCCCTTGCATCTGCTAACATCCTGGATATCATAGGTCTTTCAACAGTCCTGAGATGTTCAAGCTCTTCCTTTAACCTATGAAGACCCTCTTCCGTAACATGCAAAACCTCTGACATTTTCTTCTGTAACAATTAAAAAAATAAGAAGAATTCCGGGGTTTCCGGAACTCTTCATAACGCAAATATAAAAAATATTTTAAATAATTGCAAAAAAAGAAACCTGAAAATAAGTGCTTTACAAATTAAATATTTATGTTTTTCTTACTGGTATTTCTTGGCAGCACTTTTAGACCTGGCTGTGATCAGCTTCTTTTTATTCTTATATTTCAGATCAGCATTTTTTCTGTTTTGCTTCATCCTCTCCCTGACCTCAGGTGATTGGATTTCAAGTGAACGCGCCCGGTTTTCCTTTACATACTTCTTATAATCACGTTTGCGTTTCTTTTCATCAACTTCCTGCTTTTTCTTTGCAGCTTCCACGACTTTAGGTTCCCTGACCTTAACCTGTTTATTCCTGGCAGGTGATCTCTTAAGTGCATGATTCCCCTTTTTTGGTCCCGGCGATTTTCTGAAAGACTGGGCATCGGTGAGAGTGAACAAAAACAAAAGAATCACTACTGAAATTATGAATCTATATGTTGACACTATTCTCATTTTAAACCATTTGCAATAATCATTATCTCGTCCCGTTACTTATGTGGCGGTTTTATTAATTTTACATTGTAAAACAATTTAAATGATAACGGGTTCAAAACTAAGTTATTTTTTATCTGCTCTTTTGATAACTTATTCACTGGTTGCATGTGAAAGGAATGAAAATGACGTGATCCCCGATGTTTATGTTGATTTTACATTGAACCTGAATGATATAGAATTTGTAAATCTTACATCATTGTTCGGATCGGTATATATTAACGCCAATACCAATAATTGGGGCCTGAGAGCTGCAGGATATGATAGCAACGGCATCATTGTCTTTACCGGACCAAACGATGAATTTTATGCATATGACCGTACCTGCCCTCATGATTACTTTGTTAATAAGTTAAGTATAAAGGTTAGTGTTGTGGATATAATTTATGCCGAATGCCCGCAATGTAAGACAAGATACACCCTCACAAACTTAGGCACTCCTGTTTCAGATACTCCTGGAAGATACCCGCTAAAAAATTACAGAACCAGTTCGGACGGGTCGTATATAAGGGTGTGGAATTAACCTCAATACCTGTAATGCTCCGGTTTATACGGTCCCTCCGGGGGAACACCAATATAATCAGCCTGTTCTTTTGTAAGTGTGGTGAGCCTCACCCCCAGCTGGTCCAGATGGAGCCTGGCAACCTCTTCGTCAAGGTATTTGGGAAGCCTGTAAACTCCTGTTTTATATTCATTTTTCCACAGGTCGATCTGGGCAAGGGTCTGATTACTGAATGAATTGCTCATAACAAATGAAGGATGTCCGGTCGCACAACCCAGATTTACAAGCCTGCCCTCTGCAAGTATGAAAACAGCATGACCGTCAGGGAAAAGGTATTTATCCACCTGGGGTTTGATATTAATCTTATTTATACCCTTGAAATTGTTTAGTCCTTCAACCTGGATTTCATGATCGAAATGACCGATATTGCAGACTATTGCCTGATCCTTCATCCTCTTCATATGATCGACGGTGATGATATCCTTGTTTCCTGTTGCAGTGACAAAGATATTCCCTTCAGCCAGGGCGTTCTCAACCGTATTCACTTCAAAACCTTCCATGGAAGCCTGAAGTGCACAGATCGGATCTATTTCTGTAATGATTACCCTGGCGCCATAAGCTCTCATCGACTTTGCACATCCCTTTCCAACGTCTCCATACCCGCAGACAACGACTACCTTTCCGGCAATCATCACATCGGTTGCCCGCTTCAGACCATCAGCAAGGGATTCGCGACAACCATACAGATTGTCAAATTTTGATTTCGTGACCGAATCATTCACATTAATTGCCGGAACCAGTAATTCATTGTTCTCCAGCATCTGGTATAACCGGTGAACCCCTGTTGTTGTTTCTTCAGAGATTCCCTTCAGATCAGTTACGGCACGGTGCCATTTCCCCGGGTCATTTGACAGAAGTTCCTTTAGTGTATCAATTATTATTGCTTCTTCACTGTTTGAGGGTTTCCTGTTGAGGACAGACGGATCATTCTCGGCTTTATATCCCATATGCAACAGGAGTGTTGCGTCGCCACCATCGTCGACAATCAGGGTGGGCCCTTTTCCACCCGGAAATGATAGTGCCTGAGCTGTGCACCACCAGTATTCCTTAAGTGTTTCACCTTTCCAGGCAAATACAGGAATTCCTGTAACAGCAATAGCTGCTGCAGCATGATCCTGCGTTGAAAAAATATTGCAGCTTGCCCACCTTACATCCGCACCCAGCTCTGACAATGTCTCAATAAGTACCGCTGTCTGAATTGTCATGTGAAGAGAACCGGTTATGCGGGCTCCTTTCAGCGGCTTTTCCGCCGAAAACTTTCTCCTGATAGCCAGCAATCCCGGCATCTCCTTTTCAGCAATCTCAATTTCCTTCCTGCCAAAATCAGCAAGAGAGATGTCCCTGACCTTATATTCCATTTTTTCTGTGACTAAATCCATATTAAATATATAATTAGTATGCAAAGTTAACAAAAGTCAGGGTGTTACTGTTCATTTCATTGATCGGATGGCATTAATCCTGTCAAGCTTCATCTGTCGTGCAAGCTCATCTGTATCCCTGAATTTAATTTCATCACGCAGGCGGTGCCTGAATATGACCTCAATATCAATACCATAGATTTCCTTTTCAAACCTGAAAATGTGAACTTCAATTGTCCTTTTTCCGGATGACTTATTTACAGTAGGATTCGTTCCAATGCTTAACATCCCGGGCAGCTTCTTATCATCAAGCACAACTTCAACTGCATATACTCCATCGCAGGGGATCAGCTTGAACTTATCCGCCGGTTTGATATTGGCAGTGGGGAATCCTATTTCCCGTCCGATCTTTCTGCCTTCGACAACCGACCCTTTGAGTGAATAACTATACCCGAGCCACTTGTTTGCCTGATCAAGCTTCCCTTTAAGTAAGGCCTCACGTATCATCGATGAGCTTATTGTACCGGCTGAAGTTTTCAACCCGGGTACCTGGTCAACCCTGAAACCTAAATTTACTGCGCATTTCCTTATTATCTCATAATCCCCCTCACCCTGATACCCGAATCGATGGTCATGACCAATTACCAGATGTTTCGTTCCCACTTTCCTGAACAGAACTTTTTCGATGAAATCGCATGCATTGATTCTGCTGAAACCGGCTGTGAATCTGATAATTATCAGATGGTCAACACCGGCTTCTTCAAGCAGTGCCGTTTTCTCATCCATAGATGAGAGGAATGAGATCTTTCCTGATCCTTTTTCCAGCACCTGCCTTGGGTGAGGATCAAAGGTTATCACTGCTGTTTCCCCATTGACTTCCCGTGCACAAGCAATGAGCTTCTCAATAAGTACACGGTGCCCCCTGTGCACTCCGTCAAAGATCCCCAGGGTTACCACCGGATTCCTCATATCAAGAGCCTCATATCCCTTATGTATTCTCATTCCTGAATTTAATACCGCAAAATTAACAAAGCCTCTGAAATGAAATAATTAAATGATTTTGTTTTCGTAATTTTATCTGAAGATAACAATTCACTGATTTAAAATGGCACCCTATATCTTTTATACATCGGATCCGTGGCTGAAGCCGTTTATTCATGTCATTGATGAACGTTTCAAAAAGTGCCGCGAAAAAGAAAAGAACCTTGCTGGCAAGGGATCTCTTGTTGATTTTGCACTGGGACACTACTATTACGGACTTCACAGGACCAGGGATGGCTGGATATTCAGGGAGTGGGCTCCAAATGCCACTGCGATTTACATTATCGGGACTTTCGCTGAGTGGAAAGAGAAGACCGGGTACAGGATGCAGAGGATTAATCAGCATGGCGACTGGGAAACAACCCTGCCATTATCAGCGATTAATCACGGGGATCTTTATAAGCTTTCGGTTCACTGGGATGGCGGAAAGGGAGAGCGGATCCCTTCATATGCAACCAGGGTTGTCCAGGATGATAAAACCAAAATATTTTCGGCCCAGGTATGGTCACCGCCGGAACCATTTAAATGGAAGATTGAGAATTTCCGGTCCGGATCCACCACTCCGGTCATCTATGAAGCCCATGTCGGAATGGCAACCCCGGAAGAGAAAACCGGAACATACGGGGAATTTTCAAAGAACCTGATACCCTATATTGCTGCTGCCGGATATAACACAATCCAGCTGATGGCAATCCAGGAACATCCCTTTTACGGCTCTTTTGGATACCATGTATCGAATTTTTTTGCAGCTTCATCCAGATTTGGCACTCCGGAAGACCTGAAGCAGCTGATTGATACGGCTCATGCATCAGGGTTGAGAGTGATAATGGACCTGGTCCATTCCCATTCAGTAAAAAATGTCAACGAAGGGCTGGGGCTTTTTGACGGAACTCCCGGACAATATTTTCATACCGATCACCGCAGAAACCATATAGCCTGGGATTCTCTGTGCTTCGATTATGGTAAGGATAATGTAAACCATTTCCTGTTATCAAATTGCCGGTACTGGCTCGAAGAGTACAAATTTGACGGCTTCAGATTTGACGGCATTACAAGCATGATCTATTATGACCACGGCCTCGGCAAGAACTTCACATCTTACAGCGATTATTTCGATGGCGGCCAGGATATTGACGCACTTGTATATCTCTACCTGGCCAATAAAATGATCCATGAATTCCGTCCCGGAACTCTTACTATTGCCGAGGAAATGAGCGGTATGCCGGGTCTTGCAGCTGATACCCAATCACGGGGGTATGGATTTGATTACAGATTATCCATGGGTGTTCCCGATATCTGGATCAAGCTTGTAAAAGAGATAATCGATGAAAACTGGGACATGGGAATGCTGGTGCATGAACTTACGCAACACCGTCCGGAAGAGAGGATAATTTCATACTGTGAATCGCACGACCAGGCGCTTGTCGGAGATAAAACCCTCATTTTCAGGATGGTCGATGCGGAAATGTATACAGGGATGACTAAATGGTATCATAGCCTCATAATGGATCGTGGTATTGCTCTCCATAAAATGATCAGACTTATAACGTTCAGTACGGCAGGAGGCGGTTATCTGAACTTCATGGGTAATGAATTCGGCCATCCGGAATGGATCGATTTCCCCCGCGAAGGAAACAGCTGGAGTTATAAATATGCCCGCAGACAATGGCATCTGGTGGAAAATAAGGATCTGAAGTACCAGTACCTTGCAGCCTTCGACAGACAAATGGTAAAACTTCAGCACGAATTTAAAATCCTGGACGATCTGTATATCGGCAGGATCTATGAAAATAACTATGACAAGGTTATTGCCTTTACAAGGGGCGATCTCTTGTTTGTTTTCAACTTCCACCCCGTTAATTCCTTTACCGATTACGGAATACCACTGAAAGGAAAGTTCAGAGTATTGATCGATTCAGACGATCCGGCATTTGGAGGATTTAACCGTTTCGACAGAGATTCGGTTTATACTTCCGTACGGAAGGCAGAAAGGCAGACTATTAATGTGCCTTATTACCTGTATCTGTACCTCCCAGCCCGGACAGCTCTTGTCTTAAAGAAAGAAACTGTCAGAAAAGCCACCGAGATTTAATCGATCCAGCGGAGAAGATAAAAATCCTGTTTGTGAGGCAGGTCCTTGTGCTTGGGATAAATACGGATCCCGTAAAAGAAAGTGCCGGCTTTTTCCGGTATGAGATTAGCCCGGTAGAGGCATTTGCTGTTTTTGTGACTCACCAGGTTGAATTCCCTGCTGTCAACAAACTCATGTTCTCCTTGTTTGCTCATGTGAGTGATTATAAATTCCACTCCAACGTTTTCCTTTGGGATCTTCTTTATATTGAGGGCGATTTCTGCCTTATAGTCGTGACCGGAATGATATATATTTGCTCCCGGTGTTTCGAAATGGTAGTTTAAGACTTCGATATTGTCCCACTCCTCTCTCATCGTTTTCTTCCAGGCAGCAATTTCCTTCGCTTTTTCAAAATTATTTTCTGTCAGATATTTGCTGCGTGTGAACAGTCTGGAATAATATTTTTCAAAGTAATCATCAAGCTGTCGTTTCATTGTAAACTCAGGTGCAATCTTCGTCATCGTATTCTTGATATGGCTTATCCATTCTACCGGAATACCCTGATCATTAAATGAATAAAATGCCGGAATTATCTCATATTCAAGCATATTGTAGATTGTTTCAGCATCAACATCATCCTGCAGATCCTGATTTACAAAGGCTCTTTTCTTCGGCAGTGCCCAGCCTGCAAATGCTCTGTAGCCTTCAACCCACCATCCATCGAGCACGCTGAAATGGATCGTTCCGTTCATAACTGCCTTCTCGCCGCTTGTTCCTGAAGCTTCCAGCGGCCTGGTGGGGGTATTGAGCCAGATATCCACACCCTGAACCATGAATTTAGCAAGCTCAATATCATAGTTTTCAAGGAATAATACCTTACCGCTGAACTGAGGCATCTGCGATATTTCAAATACTCTCTTTATAAGGTCCTGCCCACCTCCGTCATGCGGATGAGCTTTTCCGGCATAAATAAACTGAACAGGTTTTTCCGGATTGTTAACTATCCGTGAAAGGCGGTCCAGGTCCCTGAACAGAAGTCCTGCTCTTTTATATGTTGCAAAACGTCTTGCAAATCCGATTGTCAGTGCTTTTTCATCAAGATGGTTGCTGATATTAAGGAGAGTTCTCGGACTGACATGTTTTTCCATCATGTCGCTCTGGAGCCGCTTCCTGATATTAATGAAGAGTTTCTTCTTCAGTCCTTTCTTAATTTCATAGATCCTTTTATCATCGACTTTATATATCTTGTCCCACTGGTCTCTGTCAGTCTGGTCGAAATCCGGGGTCCCGGTGAGTTCTTCATATACTTCTTTCCATTCAGTAGCTGTCCAGGTCGGATGGTGAACTCCGTTGGTGACATGCCCAATGAAAAGCTCTTCTTTAAGATACCCGGGCCACAATTTATTGAACATCCCCTGGCTTACCTCACCGTGAAGTTTGCTTACACCATTTACTTCCTGCGACATATGCGCTGCCAGGAAGCTCATATTGAATTTCCTGTCGGCATCGTCTTCGCATCTGCCAAGAGCCATCAGTTCATCCCATGATATATTGAGACGGCTATGATAATGGGAGATATATTTGCGGAGCATATCTTCATCAAATGCATCATGTCCTGCAGGAACAGGAGTATGAGTGGTGAACAATGTTGAT
>CAZKMH010000098.1:0-10618 GCA_964553395.1 uncultured Rikenellaceae bacterium
CTATCGAATTCAGTGTACTCTATAAAATCCTTAAGCCAGAGCTTGATAAAAAAGGAAATGTAAAAAAACCAAATGTTATTTTCCGCAACTCACACGGGTTGGTTTTCGAGAATAAAACTGCTGCCTGGGGTCTGGCAGAGCCGTTATACTCAACCGGATCTGCTTTTTCAGACCTCGACAACGACGGAGATCTTGACCTCGTGCTGAATAATATAAATGATTTTGCGTCAGTATATGAGAACAGGACCATATCCCCTGATTCATCGGACCTGAACAACCATTTCTTTATGGTTAAGTTGTCGGGACATTCACTGAACAAAGGAGGTATAGGCGCCAGTGTCAGTTTATTCTACGGAAAAAATCACCAGTATCATGAGCATTTCCCGGTAAGGGGTTTTCAGTCAATGGTCGATCCCAGAATACATTTCGGACTGGGTGAAATAAATAAGATAGATTCATTGCATATTATGTGGCCTGACCGCAAAGAGCAAACCTTATATAATATATCATCTGACCAGATGATCACACTCTTCTATAATCAGGCATTGACCGGGACATTGAAAAAGAGCAATGGTGCCGAGGTAAGCAAGATCTTTGAAACTATTTCCGGCAAAAAGAAGATAGAATTTAGACACAATGAAAGAAAGTTCATCGATTTTGATATCCAGACCCTTGTACCTCACATGTATTCACAGGAGGGCCCCGGAATCGCTGTCGGGGATGTAAATTCAGACGGAATGGATGATTTCTTCATCGGAGGGTCAACAAGCTATTCAGGCAATATTTTCATCCAGGAGAAAAATGGAAGCTTTTCATCGCATTCCTTGCCGGGTAACAACAATTATGAGGATATGGGCGCATTGTTCTTTGATGCAGACGGAGATGGTGATCAGGACCTTTATGTTGTAAGCGGCGGATCAGGGCTGCCTCCGGGTAATCAATATTACTCTGACAGGTTGTATATCAATGACGGCAACGGACAATTGATGATGGATAAAAACGCGTTGCCCGATGAAAGTTCCTGTGGCTCCCAGGTTACAGCCTCTGATTTTGATAAGGACGGAGACCTTGACCTGTTTGTCTGCGGAAGAGTGGATCTCGAAAACTATCCCCTACCCCCAAAAAGCTTTCTTCTCCGGAACGACAGTAAGGGAAGAGCGGTACGATTCACAGATGTCACCGGTCTGGTATGCCCCGATCTGGAACGGACAGGCCTGTTGGCAGCAGCCTTATGGACTGATTTCGATAAAGATGGCTGGCCTGATCTGATACTTGCCGGAGAATGGATGCCTCTGACATTCTTTAAAAACAACATGGGGAAATTTGTAAATGTTACATCCTCAACAGGTATGGAAAAATACACAGGATGGTGGAACAGCATCACCGGATCAGATTTTGACAAAGATGGTGATATTGATTATGTTGCAGGAAATCTTGGATTAAATACACAATATAAAGTTTCACAGGATCAGCCGATGCAGATTATCGCAAAGGACTTTGACACGAATGGTTCACTTGATCCTGTTTGCAGTTATTATGTGCAGGGCAAAAGTTATCCGATCTACCAGAGAAACCTGCTTCTTATGCAGATACCTTCCCTTAAGAATAAATTCAAAACTTATGAAGATTATGCAAAGTCCTCAATGGATGATATTTTCCCTCAAAGTTCAAGAACTGGCGCTTATTTGAGAGATTGCAGGTTTTTAGAAACTGCCTGGATTGAAAATCTCGGCAGTGGAGCCTTTAGAATCCACACATTGCCAATTGAGGCACAGACTGCTCCTGTATTTGGTGCACTGACAGGTGATTATGATAATGACGGGAATTCCGATATCCTGCTTGCCGGAAATTCCTATTCATCAAGTATTGCTGACGGTCAATATGATGCATCTATCGGGCTTTTTCTGTCAGGGAACGGTAAAGGTGATTTTATACCCGTTCCGGGCAGAGAGAGCGGTTTTTTTGCGGACGGTGATACAAAAGCAATGGCCGGATTAACAATGAATGACGGATGTTCTCTGATTCTTGTCGCAAGAAATTCAGACAGCCTTAAGGTACTGGAATCTACCGTAAAGCCCGTCAGGATAATCAGGCTAAAAGGTAATGAAATCAATGCTGAGCTTATCTATTCTACCGGCGAGAAAGAATACAGGGAATTCTATTACGGCAGTGGTTATCTGTCGCAGTCATCAAGAATCTGTAAAATGCCCGCAGGAGCCACTTCAGTTATAATATTCAATAATAAGGGGGAATCAAGGACAATAACAAACTGAACCATTTAAAACTTAGTAAAAATATGAAAGCATTAACAGCTGGTTCCGGTATCAAACCGGATAAACTTAAACCATGCGGACTAATCCGCTGCACAGGAACTCTTTTACTTTTCATTTTGGGCCTCGTATCAGGGAGTGCGCAGCAAACTGATATCCCTGGAGATGTGAAAGTATGGGCAGTTCCTGCAGAGCATAAAGTCCGTCCCGCTGACAGGATTCAAAACAGTAATCTTGTCTGGTCAGGCGAGAAAAAGCAGATTAAAGTGGCAGGAGCAGGAAACGAACATGTTCCTTTTCAGGTGGTAATAACCACTCCTGTACCTCCGGGATGGAGGCCAAAAGCTCCTGACGGATTTTTCATAAAAGCTTCAGAACTCGTTTCTGCCTCAGGAAAGATGATACCGCAGAATAATGTAAATCTCTTTCTTGAACATTACATACAAATATATGCAGTATCAAGCCCGGTGGGAACTACAGGTTACTGGCCCGATGCCCTGGCTCCGCTTAAGGAACCATTCGGTATGCAGGCCCAGTATGCAGTAGTAGGGAACAGACCAATATGGGTTGATGTTTTTATTCCAACCGGTACGCCGGCAGGATTATACAAGGGGACCATCACGGTAACCAGGTTTGATAAAGCGATTGAGAATCTTAATGTTGAAGTTGAGGTTTATGGTTTTTCACTGCCGGAAAAGACTCATCTTATAACTTATGTGAATATTTCAAAAGGGGAGATAGCACGTTTCTACAATAAACCGGTTTCCTCTCCCGAAATAGATCAGCTTTCCCTAAATTACTTTGAATTCCTGTCATCACACAGGATGGAAACCTGGTTTAATGATCCGCTTGTTCCTGAACTGGTTATGAAAGGTGAAAATGTTGAGGTAAAATTCAATGATCAGAGGTATGACTATTTTCTTAACAAGATGAAACTGAAAAGGGTGATATTGGAAACGGTTCCGCATTATCTTGAGGTAAATATCAAAGCAGAACCTTTTTCTGCAGAATTCAATAAGAAAGTAAAATCATACCTGTCAGCTGTCGAATCCTATTTCAGGAAGAACGGATGGAGGGACAGACTTGTTTTTAATAGTCCTATTGATGAACCAAATACAAAAAAGGATTATGAAGAGACACGCCGGTATGCTGAACTCGTTCACGAAGCAGTTCCCGGAATACCGTTTCTGGCAACCGAATCTCCTGTTCCGGACAATCCCGATTGGGGAACACTGAGAGGTTATGTAAATAATTTTTGTGTACATGGCAATAGTCTGAATGATCCTGAGGTTAAGCAGGCTTTGAGAGAGGAGCAGGCAAAAGGAGGAGAAGCTACCTGGTATATCTCATGCGACCAGGCATATCCTCAGCCGAATTATTTCATAGATGCCCCTGCGCTCGATCCCGTAATGGTTCCATGGATCACAGCACGTTATCAAATGAATGGTATTTTGTACTGGGCGGCCAATTTCTGGAATCAGACACCCGATCCATGGCTTGATCCTGTCACGTTTATTTCAGGATTTGATTGCAGCGACGGGTATGTACTGAACGGGGAAGGATCCCTGATATATCCGGGAGACCGTACAAGAAGATATACCGGTCAGCCTGATGTACAAGGACCTGTTTCATCAATCAGGTTTGAACTGCTGCGTGAGGGTATAGAAGATTATGAATACCTGTGGATGCTTAAAGAGAAAGGCGACAGTGATTTCGCAGAAAAACAGGTTAATAATATGGTAATCGATGTAAGTACCTTTTCACGGAACCTTGAAGAACTCTATCTGAGTCGCAAAGCTATGGCACGGCGGCTGGAGGAACTGACACATTGAAATGTACGTACGATTGATAGAATAACAATAAAATCATTAAGATATGTTTGCAAAACTATTCTGGACGAGACTATTGTTTATTATAATTATCTCCGTTCTGTCTGCATCATTTATCAGGGCACAGATACATAAGCCTTATCTGCAGGTACCTTTAATTAAATCTGCACCTGTTATCGACGGTAACCTTTCTGATGTTTCATGGCAAAAAGCAGCTGAATTGTCAGAATTTGTAAACTGGTCCCTGGACAGTTATATTAAGGATCCGGTCACTGTTTATTTGTACTTCGATGAAAAGAACCTGTATGTTGCGTTCCGAAATTCTGATACTGAGGCAGGGGCCCTGAATCAGACAGTAAGTCCGAAAGGTCCGAGAGATACATTTCTCTGGGGCCGGAATCATGCTATGGCAGGAATCAGTTTTAAGGGTAATTATGTCCGGCTGATGGCTGATCCGAAAGGAACAATGACCGACTGGAAGAACAGTGATATTACCTGGAACGGGAACTGGTCGTATGCAGCTTCAATTAACCAGCCAGACTGGACTGCTGAATTCTCAATACCTTTCAGTGATTTTGGACTGAATGATTTAGCTTCGGTAACGGATATGAATCTGACCCTTTCAAGAAGCTACCCTCATGGCGAATCATCAGACTGGAGCGGGCAATGTAATCTTTCAACACAGATGAGCACAAAAGTTGAGATTGGCAAATGGCCGGTTCCGGTTCCGGGGAAAAATCTTTTATCATTCAGTGCCCGGAACTATGGAAAGGCAACAGCTTATTTACAATGTGAACTCGAACTCTATCCTCTTAATGATAAACCTGAGTTCATTAACCAGACCGGACAAGGACCTTCTTCAGATCTCCAGATCAGCCTGGGTTCAGAACCATTATATTACATATCCGAATTTTCAATTCCGGCAGGAGGCAAAATCAATGAGAACATACCTTTTATCCTGCCTTTTGAAGGAAGCTATTACGCATCAGTAACCGTAAAATCAAAAGATGGTACTTTAATCCGGCGAAGTGTCGACTATTGGTTTACCATTGCACCAAACAGAAAAAGACTGATGTTGCTTAAAGACAGGATAGGTGAATCAATTGCAACCATGACCAGGATCTCAAATACCGTTGCCAAAAGCCTTAAAGCTGAGGCTGACAGGATTTTTGCAGACGTTCAGAACCTTGAAAGTTATGCAGATTCAGCATGGAAGTCAGGTAAATGGAATGATCTTACAATTAAAATTGATGATAAGGAAAGGGAAACTGCACAACACCTGAATAAAGTCAGATGGAGTTCACTCCACAACTGGAAAACAGAAAGCGATTTTGGCGTTGCTCTCACGCATTCGATAATAAAACTCAGAAAAGATGCTTTGTTCCCTTTACCGGTCACTGATAAGATAGAGATATCATTGGCCGGGAATGAATATGAATCATTTCAGCTTGCCATTTTACCCTTCGGAAAAGAGATTGGTAACCTGAAAGTGAATATCTCTGATCTCAAAGGAAATAATAGCAATATTATTCCAAAAGACAGAATCGAAATATCATTAGTTGATTACAACAAAATTGACTGGCAGGCAGATTATGTTACGGAGTATAAGGGATGGCATCCTGATCCGTTAATTCCTCTGAAAAGCGGGATCAGAATCAGTGGTAAAGATATTAGCGGACCGTTGTGGATAACTATTTATGCGCCTGCAGGAACAAAAGCAGGAGTGTATAAAGGTACAATTACATTAAGTGCGGATGGGATGAAAAGTGTAACAGCTTTTTTAACCTGCAGAGTCTGGGATTTTGACCTGCCTGTAATAAGTCATCTGAAAACCCATTCCTGGGATCAGATCGAATATCTGGCAGGTTTTTATAACCTTGAAGCATACCCTGTCGAATGGTATCAGAAATTTTGTGACCTGCTGCTGAAGAACAGGTTGAATCCTTCTTCAGCAGGAGTGAACTATGTAAGTGAATCACCGGACAATAAAGGAGAATATGATTTCAGCAAGGTGGAAAAGGTGCTGGGTTATTGCATTGACCGTGGACTTACACGCTTTTCTATTGCCCAGATGAGAAAAGGCCTTTATACACCTGAGGAAGCCGAGGATGTATATAAATTTGTGGAAGCCTATACAAAGTTCCTGAAAGGGAAAGGGTGGCTCGATAAGGCTCTGGTAGAGCTATGGGACGAACCTACCGATCTTGAGTGGCCATATATCAAAGAGAGAGCTGAGAGGTTAAAAAAGATTGATCCGGATTTGCGTCTTCAACTGTTTGCTGAAGGAGGACCATATGATTTCTGGGACAATAGTACGGATAAATACGGATTGAATGATCTTGTCGATATCTGGGCACCTGTTAACATCATCGAGTTACCTGAAACACAGGCTAAAGGAGGCGAAATATGGACTTATTTCTGCACCCTGGCAAGGGAATGTGCACCGAATTTCTTTATTGACTGCCCTGCAATTTACCAGAGAAGCATTGCCTGGTATTGCTGGATGTATGGAGTGGATGGCTTTGAGCACTGGAGTACGAATTACTTCTGGAGAAATGTTCACAAGGGGAAACCTATGGATCAGAAATGGCCGAATGTTCCATGGGATTCACGATCATATTATTATTTTAACGGGGAAGGGCAGCTTGTTTATCCAGGGCCTGACGGAATTCCTTATTCCTCTATAAGACTGGAGAATTTTCGTGACGGCATGGAAGATTATGAATATCTCTTCAGACTCAGGGAATTGTTATCGAAGTACGGGAATAACAATTCAGATCCCTTGCTGGTTGAATACAGGCAGCTCCTGAAACCCGAAAATTATCTTCTGTATAAATATCCCAGGAAGATTAAAGTAACTCTCGAAAATACCCTTCGTTACCCTGATCAGCCGGAACTGATCCTTGACATGAGAAGCAGGATTGCAGCTGCAATTGAGGTACTTCAGGAAAAGTTTACCGGGGAGAAGTAAAAGAAATTGTTACAGCTGAATTTTTTTAATCATCAGAGACTGCTAACGAAATCAGCTAACCTGAGTATATCTTCTTTTGAATCGAACTTAACTGTCCTGGCTTTTAAGTATGATTTGATCTTATCTTTTTTCTGAGGGAAGAGCTTTAATATATTTTTCTTATTGCACAGAATAAAGCCACTTTCGGGAGTTGCAATATAGTATTGAAGTGTTCTCTTAAATATCAGATCCTTGTTTGCTGTAAGTTTATAAAAATTACCATCAGCAGGTATCGAACCAAATGAAGTTGTTGCAGCACCCGAACTTGAAACGCCATAGGAATCCAGGTTTTGTTTTTCTTTCAGCTCAACATACTGTTTAAGCCCGACTTTTATTTTGCCGCCTCTTAATTGTTCTACGTAGCCTTTGTCATAATAAAAAGTATCCTGGGCAACAAGTACTAACCCGATATCTTTCTTGTTTGCAATTGAGAGTGTGTCACGTCCCTGTATAAACTCCATCTCCCCTGCCAGGTGATTATAATTAAGTTTTCTGTTAGAATAATTTCCATTTTTCAACAGGATCCTTCCGGTTGTAAACTCAGAATACAAGTACCTTTCCGGGATCGGGAAGTAATCAATGAGCCTGGTTCCTGCCTTTACTGTAATCAGTTCGTCCTTCTGTGCTGACAGACAGATATTTAAGACTAACAATGGGAGAATAATCAATAAGGTTTTTTTCATTTTATTAAGTGTTAAATAGATATAAGTTGCTGGTACCTTTTCTTCTTAGTAAATGCTCCTGTCTGCAGGCCTGCTCTTCATGAAATCTGTGCTTATCGTACTAAACTGGAGATAATACCAGAATGTGTTCTTCTCACTCTTTTTCATATATTTTTCGATCAGGGATTTCTCACCCTTGTAATCATTCAGAATGCTCCGATACTGGATAAAACGTCTTTCAGTTTCAGGATTTAATAGCAATCCTCCGAGGTCAGGCGATTCTTTGGCATAATTCCTGTATGCAACAATTGCTTCCTCAATATGCCTTGGTATGATAGTATAACCTAACGCTTTCATTTTACTCACCTCATCCACAGAAGCAATTATATCTTTCTCAAGAAGTGATCTGGCTACCTTATATTCAAATGCTTTCCTGTTACCGGGATTCGATTTCAGAAGTAAATCAATGTTCTTTGAATCATCGGTTGTTATGAAAAAGTCTTCTCCGGGCATCAGCCTTATCTTTTCACCTAATTCGGTATCAGATTTTATTAACTGAGGATTGTTTAACATCTTCTCATATTTCTTCGCCCATTTTTTATAATGAAAGGTTTTCTTCAGAACATTTATATACCTTTCTGCTACCTTATAGTTACCGTTTATCAGTTCAGTTTTAATGAGCATTTTGATATTTTCAGGAGTATAACCGTGCTGAACCATTAATTCAAAGGCAAGATGATGAGCCTCATTGATAAGCCCTGTTCCATAATAAAAATAGATGGTCCTGAAAGCCTGTTCCCTGTTTCCCTCCAATGAAATCGAAAATGGTCCGGAACTTTGAGGTCCAGAGAACATCCTGTTGCATAATTGCCCCTTTTCAGACAAAGCAAGGTTGTAATAATACTGGCTCACAACATTTACTGCCCGGGTTCTCTCATAATGACGAATGACTGAATCCCAGTCCTGTTTATGAACATATCCCTCAATTTTCAGAACATTTGCAATGGCAGTATTATTCTGCTTTACCAATATAATAACCAAAAGCGGAAACACAATCAAAATAGTGGCAATTGGAATCACGTTTTTAATTCTTTCAGAATTTAACAAACCAGATATTTTAACAAAAACAGGGTATAGAATAAAAAGAACTCCGAAAATCACCAGATATATTGTCAGTCTTCTGCTTTCATTAAAAATTAATGGATTACCCAGTAAGGTATTTAAGGGCTGGTAGAAAATTATCTCTTTAAACAGGATAAAAGTTACGACAGCATAGCCTAAAAGAATTAATGGAACCAGGTACCTCTGCCTGCTATTAACATAAATAAGGCTGTAGGTAATATACATGCCCAGGTATATCAATGCAAAAGACCCTGTCAGGTAGTAAAACAAAGGAAAAAGAAACAGAAAAACTAAACGGGAATGTTTCCCCCATGAAGAAATTGATATCAGGAACCAAAAAGCCGTAAGAAAGAATCCTAATGTAAGCTGAAATTGATATTCATATCGCACCTGTAACAACAGAAGCAGAACAGACGGAAGCAGTACTATTAACAAACTGAATGATACTCTGCCAGCCAAACGTTTAACTATTGCTTTGAAGGTCAAACAAATAAGAATAATCAATATTGAAATCAGCAAAGATCCGTATAACGGGCTGAAGAATCCCTGTGTCAGAAATATGGCTGCATAGGTAAGCAAACCGCCGGGTTTTACCATAAATTTCCGGAAAAATTCACCTGAATAAATGAACAGGCATCTGTTTTCCTGATAGAAAAATACTCCATTCCCGAACCAGTACAGGTAAATAAAGGAAACAAGAAAGAGAAGGATTAATGAAAGCTGCATGCCATAAGCTGAAGCAAAGCCTGCTAACTTACGGGCTTTTTTAGCGGATGCGGTTGTCTTTTCTTTCATTTTCCTGTCCATGTGGCTTTTACCGGATCATTGCCGGATGCTTTCATAAAATCACGAGGCCCGGGGTTTATTTTACCGGTCACCAGTTCCGGTCTGTTAAAGGTTTTCTCCATTCTCCTGTAAAGGGAAGGATCCTTCTGTGGTAATACAAATGGTTTTCCGACACTATCGGCCGATCCAATATATACGAAATAAGGTCGGGCTGTCAGACCGTCACCACGCTTGCTGCTGAAAACCAGCCACTTTCCATTCGATGACCAGGAGTGATAACTTTCAGTTTCGTTACTGTTAAGACTTAACCATTCAACCTTCATATTCTTCAGGTTGAGCATATAGAGATCAGCTTCTTTATGCCATATTGAAAATGTCCCGTAGTCATGAAGAGTGAATACCAGGAACTGGCCATCGGGAGAGATCGACGGAAAAGAGACTGACTTGTTCTTTTCATATGCATTAAAAACAACCTCGGCCGGTCCAAAAGAACCTGATAAAGGATCAAAAAACCTCCTTACAAGGTCATATTTAACCTTCCTGAAGTCATATCCTTCTCTTGTCTTAGCAGTTCTGCAAAAATAAAGATAATCACCACCTGGTGACCAGTACGGGAATGTTTCCATATACTTTATGGTATCATCATCCGGGCAGGCATACATCCCGTTTTTCTCAACATCATAGATTACAAGTGATGAGTACATATCAGAAACTTCAATGTTTTTTGAAGAATGCATATGAAATGACTGTACAGTTTTATTTGATGAGAAAGCCACATACTTCCCTGACGGGTGCCATGAAGGTTATCCTGCATTGGCTGCCATTTTATATGCCCGTGCCAAATTTGAAGTGCCGATTAAAAAATCAGACGCGCAATCCGGTCAAAAAAACTGTATTATTCTTGGTCAGCCGGCGAGAGATTTTCAACTTACTGAATTG
>CAZKMH010000099.1:0-10576 GCA_964553395.1 uncultured Rikenellaceae bacterium
AAACGGTTAAATAAGTATGTCAACACCGGAGGTGTTGAAGAAATGGCTTCAACCCACTTCGGGGTTGAGATAATGAGCTGCCACTACCCCGGATGTTACCGGGGATATTGGACTTTAAAGCCTCCGGCTTTGGGATAAAAATTGTTTATGGCATCATTAATAAATTAAATACAAGCATATTAAGAAGATGTGTATAGAGATTAGCACCCGGGAGAGGAGGATAAAGGGGGTGAGGTGCAAACGCGTATTAATTTATATACGTAATTATAATATGTATTATAATACGTTTTTTAATACGTATTTCCCAAAATAATGATGGAACCACTCCGTGGTTCAAAAACGATAAGGTGCCTATTTCCTATAATGATGGAACCACCCCATAGTTCAGATACGATAGGCTGTCTTCTTCCGGAAGTTATTCGGAGAACAAAAGCATAATTACACATTACCTTTCACTGAATATTTAAGGATATTTAACGTTTCCGTGTTCCATTGTGCCCTCCGATATTCTATATTCATGCCTTTATTCCTAAATCCTGACTGACATGAGAAAATTCCTATCAATTATTATGCTTATCATACCTGTGCAATTGATCGGGCAGGTTGATAACGCACCCGTTCAGGGAGTGAGCGACGTACGGTCGGGTATTTACGGATTTAAAAATGCAAGGGTTGTGATTGATTATCAGACAACGCTTGAAAATGCCGATATTCTGATCTCAGCGGGAAGGATCAGGGATGTCGGCAAAGACCTTGTCTTCCCGAAAGGTACTATTGTTGTTGACCTTACCGGGAAAACAGTTTATCCATCGCTTATCGATGCCTATGCCGGGAATTATGGCATTAAAACCCAGCCGCAGCCGGCTGACGCCAATCCCTATTCAGCTTTTATCAGCCAGATGCAGACGGGCAGGCAGTCTTCTCCGGCAGTTCCCGAACCGCGGATAGCAGATTACTGGAACGACGGGATCAATGCTTCTTACGATGTGTCATCCGAGTTCATCCCTGATGCGAAAAGTGCAGGTGAGTACAGGCAGGCAGGCTTCGGAGCCGTGGTTACTTTCAAAACTGATGGTATCGCACGGGGCACTTCAGCTCTTGTAACAACAGGTGAGGGCAGGTCAAACAACCTACTTTTAAAAAACAGGACAAGTGCAAACTATTCCCTGGGCCGGTCACGCTCTGCCGACATGTATCCGGCTTCGCAGTTCGGGATCATTGCCCTGCTGAGGCAGGTAAACTATGACGCCCAGTGGTATAAACAGCTTCCGCCCGGATATTTCCACGATGAGGGACTCGAAGCCTATACCGGAAGCCTTGAACTCCCGCAGGTAATTGAAGTATCAAATAAACTTGAGATACTCAGAGCCGACAGAATTGGTAAAGAATTCGGCATCAATTATATAATTAAAGGAGGTGGAGATGAATACCAGGCGCTTGACGAAATAAAGAAAGCAGGCAATCAACTTATTGTCCCCGTAAATTTTCCTGAGACTCCCGATGTTAAGGATCCTTATGATGCCGCTACGATTCACTACGCGACACTCATGCATTACGAGCTCGCGCCTTCGAATCTTTCAAAACTCTCAACAGCCGGAATTAATTTTGCAATTACTTCGTCCGACCTCCGTCAGCGTTCTTCATTCCTTGCAAACCTCAGGAAAGCCGTAAGGAACGGGCTTCTCGAAACAGAAGCCCTTAAAGCGCTTACTGCCACTCCCGCCACAATAGCCGGAGCTTCGGATCTGGTTGGCGCAATCAGAAAGAATATGGTCGCCAACCTTCTTATAACATCCGGAAATATTTTCAGCGACGATTGTGTCATTTACGAGAACTGGATACAGGGTGTTCCATACAGGTTCGTTGACCTGAGGATAAAAGACCTCAGAGGTACCTATGAACTTACAGCTGATACTTCCAGGTATAAAATGGTATTATCAGGCAC
Organism: uncultured Rikenellaceae bacterium; assembly: GCA_964553395.1. Taxonomy (GTDB): domain Bacteria; phylum Bacteroidota; class Bacteroidia; order Bacteroidales; family VadinHA17; genus LD21. Next base: position 1,946 of record CAZKMH010000099.1, read on the forward strand.
ATTTGACAAGCCGTCAATCAGGCTTACTTATGACACTGTCCTGGTCAGGGGGGCCGCATTCACGCTCGACAAAGACCTTGTAAGCATATCATTTGAGCGGGAGCGTACCAGGTTCAGACTGACAGGATATATTTCAGGGAAAGACCTTGAAGGCAGCGGGCAGCCTGACAACGGTAAATGGTTTACCTGGAAGGCAACTTATGCCAGCGATGCGACGGCGCCTGACCCGCGTAAAAAGCCATCGCCTCCGGCCGCTGAACCTGGAAAGGTAGTTTATCCATTCTCTGCATACGGCAGAACCGGATTGCCCGGGCAGGAAGATATCCTGTTTAAGAATGCCACCGTATGGACAAATGAGAAGGAGGGCAACCTGCTTAATACGGATGTGCTTGTCAGGAATGGGAAGATTATGCGGATTGGAAGTGATCTTTCAGCAGGCGGGGCAAGAGTAATTGACGCTACAGGAATGCACCTTACTCCGGGAATCATAGATGAGCATTCGCATATCGCGCTGGATGCCACGAATGAAATGGGTCAGGCCATTACATCAGAGGTACGGGCGGGGGATGTTGTAAATCCGGAGGATATTACAATTTACAGGCAGCTTGCCGGAGGAGTCACTGCGGCTCATATACTCCACGGTTCAGCGAATCCGATAGGAGGACAGTCGGTGATTATAAAGCACAGGTGGGGGCTTCCTGCCGAAGGGCTTAAGATAGAGGGGCAGACCCAGTTCCTTAAGCATGCCCTTGGAGAAAATGTAAAGAGAAACACCTCGCGTTATCCAAACACCCGCATGGGAACGGAACAGATAATAAGGGACGCTTACCAGAGAGCTGTCGACTATAATAACAAATGGAAAGAGTGGAATTCACTTAAGCCCGCTGACAGGACGGGTAAAATTCCACCAAGGCGCGACCTCGAGCTGGATGCCCTGGTCGATGTACTTGAAAAACGTAGCTTTATTACCTGTCATACCTATGTTCAGACGGAAGGAACAATGATTATGGGTGTTGCTGAAGACTTCGGAGTGAAGGTCAACACTTTCATTCATTTCAATGAAGGATACAAAATTGCCGACCAGATAAGAGAACACGGGGCGGCTGCCTCGGTGTTTTCCGACTGGTGGGATTATAAATATGAAGTCTACGAAGGGATTGCATATAATGCGGCAACCCTGCTGGGGCAGGGTGTTCTGACTTCCCTGCATTCCGATGATCCCGAAATGGGAAGGCGGCTCAACCAGGAAGCGGCCAAGATCGTAAAATACGGAGGAATATCCGAGATCGAAGCGCTCAAACTGGTGACACTTAATCCTGCAAAGATCCTGCATCTCGACGACAGGATGGGAAGCATAAAAGCCGGGAAGGATGCGGACCTTGTTCTCTGGACCGGAAATCCGCTTTCAGTTTATTCGCATGCAGCTATGACTATGGTCGATGGTATTTTCTATTTTGATGAGGCAACAGATAAAAAACTGAAAGATGAAATGGACATTGAGCGTAACAGGATCATTGCCAATATACTGAGAGAGTCCCAATCTACACCTTCTTCCACTCCTAATTTCTCAAGACGATGAAAGCAAAGACCATATTTTCATTAATGATGCTGTTTTGCATCCTTTTTCAGACGACGGCACAGAACCCGCCGGTAGCTCCCGCGCAGAAAAAACCGGTAATTCTCACGGGCGGAACCATCCATACTGGAACGGGAGCGGTCATCGGGAACGGACTGATCGCATTTTCAGAGGGCAAGATAACCTGGGTGGGAAAAGCTTCGGAAAGCCGGCTTGACCGATCAGGATATGATGTGATTGATGTTACGGGGAAAGAGGTCTATCCGGGCCTTATCTTCCCCGGAACAACCCTTGGCCTCACTGAGATCGGAAGCGGCGTTGACGTGGCGAATGATACACGGGAAACAGGTGAGTTGAATCCTGATGTGAGGGCTATAGCTGCATACAATACCGACTCACACGTTATCCCTGTTATCCGTTCGAACGGAATACTCCTGGCCCAGATAGTGCCTCAGGGCTCATTGCTCCCGGGGACCTCCAGCGTCGTACAGCTTGATGCCTGGAACTGGAAGGATGCTGCGTATAAGACCGACAACGGCCTGATGCTGGGTTGGCCCAGGAAATCTCAACCTGCAGGCAGGAGAGGGGCAACCTTCCCCCAGCCGATGGCAGGTACTGAAGCCTATAATAAAAATGTTGAGCTGTTGGAGAAGATCTTTACTGATGCGGTGGCATATTCTGCACTCGATAAACCCGTGGATTTCAATCTGAGGCTTGATGCCATGAGGGGGCTCTTTGACGGTACAAGGATCCTTTTCATCAACGCACCGGAGGCCAGGGGAATGATTGAGGCAGTTATGTTTGCAAAGAGATACGGGGTAAAAAGGATTGTACTGACTGGTGCGGATGAAATGGCATGGGAACTGAAGGATTTCCTGAAGGGTAACAATATTCCCGTTATACTTGAGGACCCGCTTAGCCTTCCCCGATATGATTACAGCGATACAAAGGAACCTTTTAAGCTTGCGGAAAAGTTTACCAGGGAAGGGATACTGGTGGGTCTTTCCTATTCAAACCAGGCATATGGCAATCTTCCGTTTGCTGCCGGTGAGACTGCTGCTTACGGACTGACAAAAGAGGAAGCCTTACAGACTGTCACGCTAAATACGGCAAAGATCCTTGGAATCGATGATGTTACCGGTTCGCTAGAACCGGGGAAGGATGCAAATATTGTAGTGTCGACGGGAGACCTCCTCGACATGCGAACCAATAATGTCGAACTGGCTTTCATTACAGGCAGAAGTATCAGCCTTGACAATAAGCATAAGCAGCTATACCGGCGTTTCCAGGTTAAATATGATAATCAGTAGTGGATTCGGGGCTACCACCCGGGAATAAAATTGATGCCGAATGAACCGTTCCCGAATCCGCCGTTCTGAAGCGGGAAAGCATAGTACGGTTCAACGATCAGGTATCCGAAAAGGTTCACCCTGAGCGATACTCCCGTGCTGAATACCGGGTATGTTTGATTTGCATTTGCTCGGGCCAGGGGATTCATGTCAAACCTGACCTTTTCCCCATGACTCCATGCCAGCCCGGAATCAAAGAAGAGATTCAGATCGGTCAGAAGCCATTTTGACTTTATGAGTGCCAGCCTTTCAGGTCCTGACAATGGAAGCCGCAATTCGGCATTTGCCACCGCGATCCTTGTTCCGCTCAGCCATGAGATATCAAATGTGTTCCCTTCAAGCGAATTGCTGTTTCCGGCGGAGATATTATCATATCCCCTTATCAGCCAGGGATAGCCGATATAAAGAGGAGGTATCACACTTTTTTCAACATCCTTGCCGTACATCCCGTAATTATAGAATCTGAATGCAATTCCAAAAGGCCTGATGTAAAAGTATTGCCTGTAATCGACAAGTGTTGTAAAGATGTCGGCAGCCCCGAAATACTTTTCAACCTGGTATCTCGACCTGTGTCCCTGCATTGGGGATGTCATTCCGAAGAACGAATTATCTTCGACATAGGCAAGCGAAAGCTGCTGGTAGTTATTCCCTTTGGGTGCATCAAGCTTTTCCCTTGTGGAACCGATGGGCAGTCCGTCAATAGTGTAATAATTGTTGAATCTGTCAATCCTGTAATAGTACCATGACAGGGAGGCGGTTGCTTCGAACCTTCTTGTCTGTGACAGCGGCAACGATCCGAATACCGAGATATTATCCTCAAACATCCTCAGGTAATCGATGATGAGATTGTCGACGGGGATCTTTGTGTCCTGGAAATCAATTGAATCCCTGGACAGGGCCATCCCTCCTGTCAGGTACGGAATATGCGAAATTGCGGTTCCCCATTTGATCTTGCCTTTCTGGTTTATATATGCTGCCTGACCGCCGAAATCATAGATCTCACCGTTCAGTGCAAGGGAGGCGTAAAGCTGGTTATTGCCAACCATATCGCTGAAAATTGCATTTACGCTGCCCCCCATGTTATTCCTGTAGATCCCGGTAGAGACCCCGATGCTGGCATTGTTTGATATATAATCAAGCTTGAATTTTGACTTGAACGGCACCTCTTTTATTGAGTCAGCCGGAATATCGGCAATCTTCTCCCTGTTAAAAAGGGTGGTGTCAACAAGATTTTGGGCAACATGGTTAAGGGGAGGCAAAGTGCCGGCAACAAAGTTTACCTTTTTACCGTCTGTTTCAGTGCCACGGAACTCGTTCTCACCAGCAGCAATGATCTGGTATTTGCCGTTGAAATAGTAGTTGTAGGCGATAATCTTTCCCCCTGACGACAAACTTATCGCGGGTGAATAATCTGTGATGCCGCTTATGCCTGTCATATAATTGGTTAACCTGAAAACATGCTCCGAAGCAAGGTCGTATTTGTACAGGTTTCTGAAACCGTCTGCATCTGAAAGAAAATAGACATATTTGCCATCTGAAGAAAACAGGGGATTCATGTTATATGCATCATTAAAGACATCTATTTCCCTTACTGATTTTCTTTCGGGATCGAGGATGGCCAGGTTAAAACTGAACTTTTTCAGGCTGCTTGCTTCGGTGAATTTCTCCTGTGAATAAATAATATTTCTGCCATCGGGTGACCATGAAGGGTGCAGGTTTGATGTGAAATCATCCGTCAGCTTTTCAACAGTCCCCGAATCAAAATTGTAAAGGTAAAGGTCGCTTATGCCATCCACCAATCCTGTGAGGACGATTTTTTTGCCATCGGGCGACCATGCCGGATTGAAGAATGAAGGGACTCCCGGAATTTCAAACTCCCTGATTATCCGTGCTTTTTTAACATCAAGTACGGCAAGCTTATTGACACCCCTGGTGAAAATGACAAAAATAAATTGCTTTCCGTCGGGTGACCAGGTTCCGGAAGATTCAATAAAGCTGAAGTCGTCTATTTCATTGTTTTTCACTACACTCGACAACTTTTTAAGGATCTTTCCAGTACCGGCATCTGCAAGGTACAGGTCGAGCGTGAAGAGGTTCTTTTCAGAGAAAAAAGCAAGATATTTACCATCAGGACTGATTGAAGGAGAGATATTCATTCTTCCGCCATTCTCATCCGATACGAGTGTCTTTCCCGTCAGGCTATCGGCTTTATTTTTCAGATAGGGCCTGTAGTGAACTTCGGTCGCGCTTTTCCACATGCCCGAGAGTGTTTTTTCATCATATTTCAGCAGGGAATCGGCTGCCTTGTTAAATCCATACTGTGCCGTCATTTTAAGAAGCGGCACAAGGATAGTGTCACCCCATGTTTTTCCTGCCATAGCCCAGAAAGCCTGCCCATATCTGTAGGGAAAGTACTTTGAATCGGTTGACAACTGCTTTAAGGTTGGAAAGTCATTATTCAGCAGTGCATCCCTCATCCACATTGCTGTATGCGGATCAACGCTGCCAAGAGAAAGGTACTCCGCCATACCTTCTATCATCCATAGCGGTATATTATTTATTGAATAGTCCTTTGTTCGGCCCTGGTTAAGGAACATATGATATTGAAAAGCGTGAACAAGCTCATGACCAAGCGTATGGTCAGTTTGTGCAAGCGAAGCCGCCACTGGCATGATTACCCTGTTCTTCAGGCTTTCCGTCACGCCACCGGTCCCGGTTCCCAGAAGCCCGCTGACTGTATTGGTCTGTTGAAAATCCGGATGGCTGCTGTAAAAGATTATAGGATTTTTCACTTTAAAAGTATCCCTGAAAACTACCTGATGCATGACGTACCACTTCTCTGACCACCTCGAAAGAGCATTAAGCAACGAATCATTTTTCAGGTAATGGTATATCTCAAAGTGAGGGGTTTGAGCTACATCAAACTTAAATGTCCTGTAGCCCGGTTTGTTCCTTCCAAAATATTGTGCCTCGAGATTGGCACTTAACAGAAGGCTGGTCAAGATCATCAGTATTATTGACCTTGCTTTATACTTCTGTTGAAACCTGATATAGCGTTCATGAGAAGTCATAATTACACTTTTTAAATAATACTGTCTGTAATTTAAAGCCTGTTGGTCAGCCAATTGTAAAATACATTATACCATACAATCATTTTCAAAAAATATGCCACAATTTCTTAAGATCATTTAACATTTGGTAACTGCCGGTTGAAAGCAGCCGCACGAGGCAGATTTCATGCTTTCCGTGCAGGTTTAACTATAGTATCTTAAAGCTATAAGGCTAATTCCGTTGAATAATTTTACATGTTGGTTGAACAATGGCAATAAGAGTTTGTTTTTATAATGGAAAACGGACTCGTTTTTCAACAATTCAAAACATGCCGGTAATTGATTTTGTTCACTTCAATTAACTTACTGACTGCAAAGGTGATACCAGGTTAACAGTATGATAATTAAGGCTATTTCATTGAATTCAATTTATTAAAATAATTAAAACCGGAAACATGAGAAATGTTAGAAAATTGATCTTGCTACCCTTGCTTGCTGTGATGGTTCTTATCGGATGTGAGCGGGAAAACGACCCTTCGGACGGTGAAACTATAAACCTGAAAGCTGTTGCGGGTGAAGACCAGGAATCATATGTAAATAACCAGGTCGTTTTAAAGGGCTCTGCTACAGGTGCTTCAAAACCCATAAGCTTCAGGTGGAGCTTTAAATCGAGTCCGGCAGCAAGCTGGGCAATAATTGAAGACCAGGAAAAGGATACTGCACGGTTTACACCGGATGTTCCGGGAATATATGTACTTGAATTAAAAGCATCAAAGAACGACGTTTCAAGTATTGATGAGACAAAGGTTACAGTTCTTGAATCCCCGGCAGGTCCCGTTATTCTTTCGCAGAATATTAATGAGGACCTTGTACTGACAGATATTTATGAGGACCCTGCAGATGCCGATTATCTGGTTACGGCAGAAGTTACAATAAATGCTGAATTAACAGTTACGCCGGGTGTTTCCATTCACTTTGAGGCAAACACAGGCTTAATTATTAATCCAAATGGAATACTGATCGCAAAAGGAACAGCCTCAGATTCGATCTGTTTCACAGGAAAGGAAGCTGTTAAAGGCTATTGGAAAGGAATACTTTTTAACAGTAATAATCCGCTGAATGAGCTTGAAAATACATCAGTATCATATGGAGGAGGCAATTCATTTCAGGATGAACCAGGCATCAAGGCAAATGTGATACTTGCAGGAACTAACTTCTCGGGATCAGCTATCGGGGTCTCAGGTTCAACTTTTACCCAAAGTGATGGGTATGGACTTTATCTAAGAGGACTGGCCCAATTTAATTCATTCAGCAATAACTATTTTTCGGAAAACAATTCAGCAGCTGCTTATATTAATCCCAATCAATTACATATGGTTGATTCTCATTCCCATTTTTCAGGTAATAATGCCTTTGATGGAATAGAGACCGGAGGAGTACTTAATAGCGGCTCGCCTGTTTTCTGGCCTCGTTTTAATGATGGCTCAAAATATCTTCTCTCAAGTGATCTGATAATTAATTCCGGGCTGAAAATAATGGAGGGAGCTGCATTTGAAATCAATGCAGGTCTGATGATCGAGGTCTCGGAAACAGGTTATCTTGATGCTGCCGGGACCGAAGCCAGCCCGGTAACTTTTAGCGCCCGACAGAAGACAGTGAACGGACGATGGAAAGGAATCCTTTTCAGGGCACAAAATGAATTAAATAAGCTGATCTTCACTGATGTATCATATGCTGGTTCAGATAATTTGCCTGACATTGCCAATAAGGCAAATATTGCGGTTGCCCCGACGGGTTCAGTGACAGTGACGAATTCAAAAATTCATAACGGCGCGGGTTATGGCATTGTTGCAAGCGCAGCTTACCAGGTCAATTCCGACATATTTGCGGCAAATGAGTTTTACGGGCTTGGCGAAGGTATTATACTGCCGGCAATTTTAATGACCCCTGATGCTCCGGCTCTGGAAGGACACTGGGTTGATTGGTGGAGCTTTACAAATTCCCATTTAACCGTTGACACCGTTCTGTATGACAGAACAACCAACGTCTGGTACCATGGCGCATCCGATCCCTGGCAGATGAATCCGCAACAGGGTTTCGGCTTGAAAATATCAGCAAATGGCAATTATACCTGGACCATTGCAATGAGACATGTCACGGATCCTCAGTGTGTTTCCTATTCAGCAGAATATATTAAAGGTTATCAGACCTATACCGCAACCGAATTAATGGTGGCCGAAGAATACTGGAGGAGCAGGTTTGTTAACAGTTGTGCTCCCGATCAGAATGTTGATACCGATGTAGAGACCGGAAGCATGGTCCTCGGGTATCAGATAAACAAGCTGCATAACGATTTAACCGGCGAGGACTACTGGGAGTTACGGCTTACTGCCCCGGGTAATTCAACTTTTTCGTATTACAGGTCAAATCAGTAGGACGGCGCCAAAAGCAACGGATGTCGGGTCGATAACTTCTGATTAGTGTAAAAAAGGCTGTCTGATGGCTTTTGATTATGGTAAGTCCCTCGCGGACGCTCAGTGACGGTTGTTTTAAAAGTTTTGCCTATGCTTCAGGGAGATCCCTCGCTGGCGCTCGGGATGACATTCATTTTACAAATATTTTTTTTGACAATCCTATCAAAATATTTATATAATTT
>CAZKMH010000100.1:0-10529 GCA_964553395.1 uncultured Rikenellaceae bacterium
GGGGGAAACGGGAAAGGGGGTTTAAGTAGAATAGATGCGTTATAAAACATAACAATGCCAATATGAAACTTAAATTGACATTCTGGACACTTCTGACAATTATGCTGCTATTTTCATGCGGGACAGGAGAAAATCAAAAAGAATTTGCACCATTGGCTGAAGAGGCTGCAGGAATTGATAAGACTTTCAATCAACAAGGTAATGACAAAATCGAGACTTCGGTTGAGAGGAAAATCATTAAGCAGGGTGAAATCAGGTTTGAAACGGGAAATATTAAAGAAACTGAATCTGTAATTTTAAAGGCAGTAAATGAACTAAACGGCTTTGTATCAAATGATAATATTCATAACGACAATAGCAGAATTACCCATAGGATGGTTATAAGAGTTCCGGCTGATAATTTTGACAAGCTGATAGCGGAAATTTCAGAAAGTGTGGAGAAACTTGACAGCAAAAGCATTGATGCTCTTGATGTAACTGAGGAGTATATTGATGTTGAGTCAAGGATAAAAACAAAAAAGGAACTTGAAAACCGGTATAAAGAATTACTTATAAAGGCCAGGGCCGTTGAAGAGATCCTTTCAATCGAAAAGGAAATCGGTACACTCCGGACTGAAATCGAATCAATTGAGGGACGACTTCAGTATCTTAAGGATCGGGTTAGTTTAAGTACTTTGACAGTTGAGTTTTACCAGAAGACAAGTTCATCTTTTAATTTCTCTTCAAAGTTTGGTCAGGCTCTGGTAATGGGCTGGAAATGGTTACTGGCTTTTATTATTGGAGTAATTCATTTCTGGCCATTTATTTTAGTAACCGGCGTAGTAATTTTCTTTTCTTTTCGCCCTGGCAAGAAAAGAAAAATAAATAAAACGCCGGCCGGCACGTAAAACATATTAAATAAAACTTCATAAATAAATTGAAGACAGAAATTTCAGACCGGTTCACAATCGAACCCCTGACAAAAGATAATTGGGCCGGATTTGTTGAACTTTTCGGAGAAAAAGGAGCCTGCGGAAATTGCTGGTGCATGTTCTACAGACTTGGTAACAAAGAATACCAGTCAGGGAAAGCTGATCAGGGAAATAAAAAAGCAATGAAAAAAATTGTCTGGGAGGACAGACCAGCCGGATTATTGGGATTCGTTGAGGGGCAGGCTATTGCCTGGTGCGCATTTGCTCCAAGGGAAGATTTTATCAGGCTGGAGAAATCAAGAGTCCACAAACGTATTGACGATAAGAAAGTCTGGTCTGTACCATGCATTTTCATTCATAAAGACTTCAGAAGAGCAGGTGTTGCAGAAAAGCTGTTAAAAGAAGCTATCAAATATGCCGGTGAAAATGGGATAAAAATCCTGGAGGCATACCCGGTAATTCCCGGACAGGGAAAGCTTCCCGACTCATTTGCATGGTTTGGCTTTCTCAAATCATTTGAGCGGGCAGGCTTTGAGATAGTGGACAGGACTTCCAAAAACCGGCCAATGGTCAGATACTATATTTAAATATGTACCATCACCCGAAGAATACCATTCAGGCATTCCTGAATTTTCTGAAATCTCCCTTTTATGACATAAGGTCTGATGCACCTTTCAGTGAAAAACTAAAGACTTTCATTTCTCTTTTCTTCCTGGAACTCGCACTGGTACTGGGACTTATGGTGACCTATAAGATACTGACCGATAATGGTTTGTTTCCAGGACAGAATAATAAAGTCCTGATTTTTATAAAGAATATCCCCAACTGGTTTGCCATTCTCATGATCGTTCTGATCTCTCCCTTTGTCGAGGAAGTTTTTTTCAGATTACATCTCAGGACAAAGCCAAAGTACATAACCCTGAATCTGATAATAGTATTCACTGGCTTATTGCTGATTATACTTTCACTTGGTAAAACAACAGGCTTCAGGATCTCAGTATTAGTCATTTACTGCATCGCTGTAATTCTTTGCAATATCTGGAAACAAAGGATCAGTCAGGTATTACTGAATTTTTTCAGGAATAAGTTTATCTGGGTTTTTTATGTTACCGCAACGCTCTTCGCACTTGCGCATATTAACAATTATAAACTGAATACGGTTACTCTTATGGTATTGCCAGTACTGGTCTTTCCACAATTTCTAATGGGTTTATTTTTCGGATACACCAGACTTAAGCTTGGTTTTGGTTGGGGTTGTACATTTCATGCTTTGCACAACTTCATTATTGTAATCCCACTCCTGATTACCACATTCGGATCCTTTTCGAAAAAATATTCAATAAGGATTGAGGAACAGGACAAGGTAACCTTCCTTTATACAGAAAGAATTACTCCTGATACTGTGGAATTCGACCATTTGAAAATTGAGGATATTTTTCCGAAGCTGCTAATGACTAATAAGAAGCATATTGTATTCGAAGATTCAAAAATCGCCGGTAAAGTTATTAAACTGAATTTTGAGCGTGATCCTGAAAGCAGGAAGGGAATCATAAGGAGTTCAAATTCCATTGTCATAGCGGAGATCTTAAAGAAATACGATCTGAAGATGAAACAGGAATACATCGAAAGAGAAAAATACGATCTGCAGATTGACGATTCTGTAAAGTTATATCTCTGCTTTATCAATAGTTCAGATACACTTAAATCCGACAGTTCCGTCCATCTCTATGGCACAAACGATAAATTGTTGTATAACGCTGATATAAAGCTAATTGCCTTTAATCTGGGAAACTATTTCAATAAAGATATTTCATGCTCCTCCACAAATCATGATAAATTCAATATCAGGATCCCGGATATCGGGTTTAATGAATTGAATGACTACATTACAAATGAATATGGTCTTTACCTCAAAAAAAGCATCGGGAAAGTCAGAGTTATTAAAATCAGCTCTGCTAAAGGTCAAAAGGATACAACCCTGAATCCTGATTGAACATCTTTAATCCCCGGCCGTTTAAAAGCCAGAAGCTCAGCTCATTCCATAAAATGACCGTTAATTACGAAGGTGAAGATGTCAGGTAACTGGCCGGAACCCGATATACGGCAAGTTTATTTCCTTTTCAGTTTCCGGATAGTTATATTTACTTTTACTACTGAATATCACCCCGAAAGATGTCGCATCTGGATACTTCAAGAAAATCAATACTATTTGCTCTCCTGGCAAACCTTGGAATCGCAATAACTAAAACAGTCGCCGCAGTAATAACCGGTTCAGGTGCAATGCTGGCTGAGTCGATCCATTCCTATGCCGATTGTGGAAATCAGGGGCTCCTGTTTCTGGGTTTAAATGCAACAAGGAAAAAGCCGGATCCGGAACATCCGCTGGGATACGGAAAAGAAATTTATTTCTGGTCCTTTATAGTAGCTCTGATATTATTCAGTATGGGCGGACTTTTTTCAGTCTATGAGGGGATCCACAAACTTCACCTTCACGAAGGATTGAATAGTCCGATACTAGCAGTTATTGTACTGGCTGTAAGTATGGTATTTGAATCTGCTTCGTTGTATGGATGCCTGATTCAGATCAAAAAACTGAGGAACAATCAGACTCTCTGGACATGGATCAGGAACAGCCGGAAAAGTGAACTGGTTGTAGTTCTGGGTGAAGACATTGCCGCATTGCTGGGGTTATCCTTTGCTCTTATCTCAGTCACACTGGCTATAGTAACCGGAAATCCTGTGTTTGATTCTATAGGAAGCATCGGGATCGGAGTTTTACTGATTATTATTTCATTTTTTCTTGCTGTAAAAGTCAAAAGTTTGCTGATAGGGCAGAGCTCTGATACTGAAACCCGTTCTGATATAAGAAAATTGCTGGATGAAAGACCCGAAATTGACAGGATCCTTAATCTGATTACATTTCAACTGGGGCCTCAGATTATGATTGCAGTAAAAGCAAAAATGACAAAGGTTGACAATGTAGAGCAATTGATTAAAAACATAAATACCTGCGAATCGGAGCTAAAGAAGAAAAATCCTGCCATTCAGTGGGTTTTCTTCGAACCGGATATAAAAGAATAAAGAGATTGACTTTATGAAGATAATACTCATTTCATTTGCGTTGGTCACGGGCAACCTCATTCAGACGCAGGAAACACCCCTGGAATGGTATTGATTCCTGCCGGAGAATTCTGTAGATTAGTTGTTTATTAACAGTATCCTTCTGTCAGTTTCTGATAATCTTACCCGATCCCGTAATAGTCTGGTTTATTGCAGGATCGCCCTGAAGATAGATATTTCCGCTTCCCGAAATTACTGCAGTCAGACTGTTCTCCACATAAGTATAAATATTTCCTGAACCTGATATAGTCTCAATAGCTGTTGAAATCACGAATTCTCCGGATTTAATATCCCCGCTGCCGGTTATTCTCAGATGCCCGCTATCACCGGTGCCTTTAATTTCCAGGTCGCCAGAACCGGTAATAAGAAGATCCGGATTTTGAATCGTTGAATTGACTAGCTTTATATCTCCGGATCCGGTAATTTTTGCTGAAAGGTCATCACAGGCGATCTTATCCACAAATATATCACCCGAACCGGTTAATGATATGGTGAACGAATTGCCTGATATTGTATCGGCTGAAAAATCCCCTGAACCAGTTAATACCAGTTCATCAATCTCCGGAGAAGTTATGGTAATAAGTGGTCGTTCACTGGCATTGAAACAAAGGCTTCGCGGATCTGTTCTGATCCTGAGATTACCATTTGTTGCTTCTGTCATAATATGACTTAGAAGATTTGATTCAGCTTTTACGGTTATGCTTACGGTATTAGCTTTTTTATAAACCACATCGATTGATGTTGTATTTTCTATCTGATTTATTGATAACGCATTACGTGACTGTGTTTCAATTTTTCCATTCCCTTCAAGGCAGAATAATTCTTTAAGACAGGATGTGATGATAAAAACAAGGATTCCGGCAAGTATCAGGATTTTTTTCATCTCAGCAATTATTATTATTTCTGTTAAAGTTATAACAAACAGATCCGTGTAAAGTTTACAGGGAAAGTATGGGTTTTACAGGAACAGACACGTAATACATCAAAATCCTGTGATTCCCCGGGTAATCATAGTTGTCCTGCTGAATCCGGGTTCCATTTTTGATAAGCAATTTTGTAAAAGATTTGAACAATTAAACAGGTGGATTTGTTATTGCATACTGCATAAGATTGAGTTTTCTTATGCTTAAATATTGCGTTAACAGTTTAACCGGAAAAATTATGAAATCACTATTTTGCACAATAGTGGGATTTGTAGCATTTCTTCTTCCTTCCGCAGCACAGGTATCCCACGATTACAATGCTGCTGACTACGAGCCTTATATAACCACAACAATAACCAAAGAACAGGTTCCTCCTGCAGTTGTTCAGGCAGTCAAGGCTCAGTTTAATCAGAATGATCCGCTTACCTGGTCCGCGTTCCCATATGCTCTAAAGGAATACGGATGGGTGTATGATATCGGGGCAGAAAACCTTAAGCTCAATCGTTATGAAGTAACAATGAAAACAAACAAGAATTCAGATCTTTGGGCAATTTATACGAATGAAGGAGAACTTGTACAGACCAGGGAGATGTCAAAAGATATTGACATTCCCGCCTCTGTTATGGAGAAATTTAAAAATAGCCAGTACAAAGACTGGAATATTATTGGTAACAGGGAAATCATAAGATTTTACCACGATCATCAGCGGAATAAAAATAATGTAGAGCAACATTTCCGCATCACAGTTGAAAAAGATGGAGTAAAGCGAAGCATTTCATTTAACTGGCAGGGAACAGAAACGGCAGGATTCTGATTTTGTAACCTTCAATAATGTGATGGCGCTTGATTTAAAGAAAATCAGTTTTAGAAAAGTGCTGCTGGTAATTGGTGTTTTTATTCCCAACCTTATTATCGGACAGTATCTTACAGGCAGGGTTTTCTCAAGCGAAACAAAATCAGGGATCAGTTATGTTACTATAGTGGTAATGAATAAAAATACCGGCACTGTTTCGGACAAGGCCGGTATTTTCATATTGGACCTGCGCAAGATTGATGACAATGATACATTAGGGTTTTCGATGATCGGATATGAATCTCAATATATTCCTGCAGGTCAGTTTATCAGTGATCCCAAAAAAGTCGTTTATCTGGAACCTGTTACTTATTTATTGAAGGACGTTGAAATTCAATATCATAAGCCTAATGATATAATATTGGGCTCTCCGGTAACTTCTAATGCACTGCGGTCGGGTTTTGCCTATAACGACCTGGGATCCGAACTGGGAATAAAAGTTACAGCCAGGAGACGTATGAAATTTAAGGATCTGCACCTTAATGTAGCAGTCTGTACATATGATTCGGTTACTTACAGATTGAATGTTTACCAGTCAGAAAGGAAAGAGGAAGATTATAAAAATATACTTACGGAACCGGTTTACATCTCCTTTACAAAAGGGGATATCGGAAAGGAATTAAGCTTTGACCTTAGAAAATACTCGATAATAGTCGAGGGAGATCTGCTCATTGCCCTTGAATTATACAGGGATCTTGGAGAGGGACGATTATTATTCCGTACTCATTTTTTTACCGGAACGACATACCATAGAAAAACAATCGCCGAAAAATGGATTGATGCATCCGGAATGATAGGGATGTACGTGCATGCTCAGACGATGAGATAGTCTTCACGTCACAATATCTGACCACAATTTACAATATGCTATAAATATTTGTATATTTTCAATTCAATCCTAAAGGATGATGGAAATATTATATGAATTATTAATTAAATGTTATATATTGCCACAATAAATACCTTATTGATAAATATTATTAATTACTAATGATTAATTTAAGAAATTATGTTTGAAAGTAGAAAAAACAATGATGCTCTTGGCGCAGTAAACCGCGGCGTGCCTTGTGAATCAGGTCTATGCACATTATGTGATGCGGCCTGTAAAGGGAAATGTGAGACATGGCTTTCATGTATGGAAGGAAGAAAAATGTTGTATCCACGTAAGTTCGGATACTCAACAGCCGGAGGAGACAATGTTGCTTCCGTTGGTATAGGATACCATGCTCTTCGTATTCAGGGGTATGCCTATGGTTCTGAAGGTCTTAACACAAAATTTTCTGATGATCCTGATGACTGCATCTTTCCGAATGTGAATTTAGAGACTGAATTTGGTAATAAAGTTAAAACCAAATGCCGGATTCCGATAATGACAGGCGCTCTGGGATCAACCTTTGTTGCAGCACGTTACTGGCCATCATTTGCTGTTGGGGCAGCATTGGCAGGTATCCCTATTGTTATTGGCGAGAATGTAGTAGGAGTTGATAAAGAATCAGAAATAGAAAAAGGGAAAGTCATAAAATCGCCTGAAATGGAAAGAAGAATTGAATATTTCAGAAGGTATTATGATGGATACGGAGCTATTATTATTCAGATGAATGTAGAAGATACAAGGAATGGTGTTGCAGAGTATCTTATTGATAAGTATGGAAATGATGTGATTATTGAACTTAAATGGGGCCAGGGAGCAAAAGATATCGGAGGCGAAATACAGGTTGCCGATCTTGATTATGCACAATTCCTGAAATGGCGTGGATATATTGTCGATCCCGATCCAACTGATCCGGTAGTTATTGAAGCTTACAAGGACAGAGCCATCATATCATTCGCACGTCATAGCCGTTTAGGTGCAACGGATAAGCATTCTCCGGAGGAGATACGTGAAAGTTTTCTTGACAGCATCACCTACCTCAGAAAGATCGGATATAAAAGAATAACCCTTAAAACAGGGGCTTACGGGATGGAGAATCTTGCCATGGCTATCAGGTATTCAGCAGATGCAAAACTTGATTTACTTACTATTGATGGTGCTGGTGGCGGTACGGGAATGAGTCCATGGAATATGATGCAAAACTGGGGAATACCTTCTCTGGCTTTACATGCAAAAACCTATGAATATTGTGAGATCCTGACAAAAAAAGGTATAAAAGTACCTGACATTTCTCTGGCCGGAGGTTTAGCACGTGAAGACCATCTGTTTAAAGCTCTTTCATTAGTTGCTCCTTATGCCCGGTTAATATGTCTGGGAAGAGCACCTATGATTGCCGGATTTCTTGGAAGTAACATTGAGGGAGTATTTCATCCCGAAAGGAAAGCCAGCCTTAATGGACATTGGGATGTATTGCCTCCTTCGGTGACAGAATATGGTAAATATCCGGAAGAAATATTTTCTATGTGGGAATCTGTAAAGCACAAAGTTGATGACAGTGAAATCAATAATATTCCTTTAGGTGCTATTGCCCTGTGTGGATATGTTGATAAGCTCGCTTGTGGATTACAGCAATTTATGGCAGGAGTCAGAAAATTTAATCTCGCGCAACTAAGTAGAAATGACTTGATAACTGCCAACAAAGAAACTGAAGCTATAACAGGGATACCATTTATGACAGAAGCACTTGATGATAAAGCGAAGGTAATTCTTAACTCATAATATTCATTTACCTGGTTGCTAAAAGGAATGTTGACCACTTTTATATTCATAAAGATTTTTTAAGAGCCTGGTCCATTCTCTGCAAACCGTAAGGGGCTGTCTTATAAGTTGTTCTTTACTACCAAACCCCCCATGGGGGCTTAGCGAGTATTTGTTTATCAATAAGTCCCCTCCTGGGGGATTTAGGGGTGGCTGATCAGAAAAGGGCTTATGAGACATCCCCTTTGTATTTTAGAGGGAGACAAAATCGATGACTGGTCCTGAGTCTTTATATAATCTTTATACATAAGCGATTAATTCTAACAAAATCCATATAAATTCCATTTCATTTTTGTATCATGATGAAATAAACATATATGAATGCTTGCATCTACTTGACTGGCTTTACAGCCCTTCCGGGTGGATTTCATCCAATAATGAGGCCGGCAATGAATGAATGAAAGAATTAATGTGTTAGTCAATAATTCGTCAAATGTCAGATGTCATATGCCGGCCAACTTCAAATTTACGAATAAAGTTCGAAAGCGCAATCCAGCTTCCGGCGCAAATGGTGAGGCTGTCGTTTTGAGGAGTACAATGAAGCGATGCCGGTATCACCGGTAGATGTGCTGATCTGGGGTAATTTGTCAGAGTATCACTTTAAATCTTACCTTATATTGACTCTGTTGTCAGGATATCTTAATTTTGATAATGAAATAAACAGACTTCAATGTCAAGCATAATCGAAGGATACAGTTATGACATCTTTATCAGCTACCGTCAGAAAGACAACAAGTACGATGGCTGGGTAACGGAGTTTGTCGACAATCTAAAGAAGGAACTGGAGGCTACCTTTAAGGAAGAGATCAGTGTTTATTTTGATATCAATCCACATGATGGACTACTGGAGACACACGATGTGGATGCTTCCCTGAAAGAGAAACTAAAGTGTCTGATATTTATTCCTGTAATATCCCGCACTTACTGTGATCCAAAATCTTTTGCCTGGGAGTATGAGTTCAAAGCATTTGTAGAACAGGCTTCTCAGGATAAGTTCGGATTAAAAGTTAAACTGCCAACTGGTAATGTTGCAAACAGAGTGCTTCCCGTTCGCATTCATGAGTTAGATACTGATGATATTAAACTATGTGAAACTGTACTTAACAGCATGCTTCGTGGTGTTCAGTTCATTTATTCAGAACCTGGTGTAAACAGGCCTCTGAAAACCGATGATGATGAAAAAGTTAATTTGAATAAAACCAGGTACCGGAACCAGATCAATAAGGTTGCCAATGCAATAAAGGAGATAATAACAGGGATTAAAAATCCGGAAGTCAAGTCTCAGACTGAAAGATCCGGAGTTGTTCTTAATAAAGAACCCAGGCGAAAATTACCGTGGACAAAAATTGCAGTTCCTGCCATAATTGTAACATTATTATTGATTATAGGTCTGATGATTTCACTGCCTGTAATTAAAAAAGCATCCGGGGGTGCCTCAGAAATCGGAAAATCGATAGCTGTATTGCCTTTTGACAATCTCAGCAACGATCCTGACCAGGAGTATTTTAGTGTGGGCATGGTGGATGAGATACTGGACAAGCTCTTCAAGATCGGTGATCTGAATGTAATTGCCCGGACATCTTCCGAGAGATTTAAGACCACAAACCTTTCATTAAAGGAGTTTGCCCATGAGTTAGGCGTAGCAACAATATTGGAGGGCAGCGTACGTAAAATGGGAGCTAATGTGCGAATAACGGTTCAGCTTATTGATGCCAGGACTGAAGCACATATATGGTCGGAGATATATGACAGGGATATATCTGATATATTTTCAATCCAGAGTGAGGTTGCACAGACTGTGGCAAGAGAGCTTAAAGCTGTTATTACTCCGGAAGCTAAGAAGCTTATTGAAAACAGACCCACATCAAATATGGAAGCCTACGAGGCTTACAGAAAAGGGATGTTTTACTATGGCAGGCTAAGCAAGAATGATTTTGAGACTGCAATTAAATACTTTGAACTTGCTAAAGAAAAAGATCCCGGATTTGCACTTGCATATGCAGGTATTGGCAGGGTCTGGCGTGGAAGGGAGT
>CAZKMH010000101.1:0-2079 GCA_964553395.1 uncultured Rikenellaceae bacterium
CCAGTGATTTGATTACATCCTCACCGCGGCCTGTAGCTCCGGCGGCGCCTACTTCATTGTCAACATAAAGACCGGCCCCGATAATTGGCGAATCACCTACCCGGCCGTTCAGCTTGAAGCTGAGACCGCTCGTCGTCGTGCATCCTGCTATATCACCATTAGCATCAATTGCAAGGACGTTTGTAGTACCGTAGTGGTGCTCAATTTCCGGAAGATCATTCAGCCACGACTCCGGTTTCATTTTGTTCTGAAGGTGTTCGGGCACTCCCCAGTCATCGGATGGGCTCATTTCTTCTTTCCACCTGAGCCATATTTTGCGTGCTTTCTCTGTAAGAAGGTTTTCTTCCGGAAAACCCCAGGCTTTTGCGAACTCAAGTGCACCTGCCCCGACAAGAAGTACATGATCGGTATGTTGCATCACCAGCTTTGCAACAGATGCAGGCGTTTTTATGTTCTCGAGGCAGGCAACTGAACCTGCGGAATAGGTTTTGCCCTCCATAAAGGAAGCATCGAGCTGAACAACACCTCTTTCATTAGGCAAACCTCCATATCCGACACTTGTATCTTCGGGATCGAGCTCAATCACATTGGCAGCTTTCTCCACTGCATCGACTGCATTACCTCCCGAGCTTAGTATTTCCCAGCCGGTCTCCATTGCTTTCCGGCCGGTATCATTTGTATGACTGGTAATGATAAGTGGTTTGATCCCCACAGCTTTGATTTGAGTGCTGTATCCTGTCAGAGAAGGCAGAATTAGTGCACATGCACTTATACCGAGGGTTTTACCGAAGAAATTCCGGCGGGTAATTGGACTTTTCATGAGATGGATTTTTTGAGTTATATTCTAATTCATTTTTCTGGTGATAGGAGCTTACTATCCCAAATATATATAATGAAAAGAATAAGCGGCTCCTTAAAAAGGGGAATTTTTTAATTTGGGGATCTCCGGATGAATAAGAAACCTGTCCATGAAATCTTGTTGTTTTGATGATGATTTAATTTCAGGGACACTTAATCCATTGGAAATTTGGAGCCGCTTTGCATCCTGTAGCGAATAACATTGTATCAGTTAAACTGCTTTCCAACAGTAATTTAGTTTCATCCTCTGCTAAAGAACGTTTTGTTATACAAATATCACATATTGTTGATTACCTTACTATCATTACCAATGAGTATATATAGTAATGAATATTGAGTATTCATTGACTGCAATAAAGTATTTTGGTCTCAGGAGAGGTTCGGATTCCGGAAGAAGAGCTCAATAGTGGCTTTAGTCCCAAGACTCCTGGTGCCACTTCCGGGAATATTCTTTAGTGAAAAAGATATTTTCGATTTTTCAATCCTGTAATAGAGATCTGCCAGTTCTTTCACGATCACCAACCCTTTTCCTGTGCTCTCTCCTGGCAATTCATCCGTAACAAGCCCGGGACCGTTATCCTCAACTGTGATCTCACAGGCTTTTTCATTTTTACGGATATGAATTTGAAGCAAACCGCTGTTATTCCTCTTTCTCACCCCATATTTTATTGCATTCTCGGCAAATGTATGTATCAGCATCCTTGGTACCTTTATCTGCATGTCTGCCTCCGGGTCGGCTTCAATAATATATTGAAAGGAATCATTGGACCTGAACTTTTCCAGGTCAAGGTAATTTCGTACAAATTCAAGTTCCTCCGCCAGTGTCACGATTATCTTGTCAGAACTGATAACAGTCTGCCTGATCATTTTTGCATATTTTCCAAAGACATAATCGGCTTTCTCCCTGTTTTCTTCAGTAGCATAGAGACTTCCGATAGCATTCAGCAAATTCAGGGTGAAATGAGGATCAATCTGGTTTTTAATGGCTTTCATCTGAAGTGAAGCGATCCTTCTCTCCGTTTCAAGTTTCTGATTCATACGGTATTGCTGGATCCGGAATATCAGGGTGATGAACAGGAACAATACAAAGTAAATACCAACGTAAAAAGGGTACTTCAGATAGTAGAACGGATTTTTACCAAATCTGAGATATAGCCCGGAATCACCCGACTGAACAAATATCTGCGGCTCAGTTCCCGGGGTCAAAAACTGGGAAATGTA
>CAZKMH010000101.1:2089-10417 GCA_964553395.1 uncultured Rikenellaceae bacterium
CATAGATAACGTAGCAGTTCTTTTGAATTACAAGGGAAATGTAAGCAGGAGATAAAACTTTGTCATAATTGAATTCTACAGGATGTCTGAAATCTTCTTGTACAATTACCAGCGATCTCTGATCCTGACCTATAAATATATATTCCTTACTGCCGTCTAAATCGGCATCAAGCTTTATATTTGGATCAGTTATTACGAGAGGCGGGATTGTGAACTCATTGACAACCTTGAGACCGGTGTCGAGTTCGACCACTTCAGCATTCCTGTTTTTAATGCAGAAAAAAGTTCGCAGGTTATTTCCGGGGTTTTGAAAAAGGCGGGCATATGTATGTTCGAATTCTTCGCTTTTCTTTTCGATAAGTATGTTGCCTGCCGGATCGGACACGTTGAAAACAGATTTAATATTCTCCGATCCGAAATAATCAATCAGGATAGCCATGTAGCTTCTGTTATCCATTTTCATAGGGACAACAAATACGGAAGAAGGATTTTCACAGATTTTAACAGGCGGGAATAAGAATTCCAGATTATTGTCAAGGACCATCAGCCAGGAGAACTGGTCGGAATAGGGAGAATCTTCTTCAAAGTTCCCGGTGGCGGTTGTGCTCAAGATTAACTCCGGACCCTGAGAATTGCTTACTTCGGAAATGATACCATCGAATATGACAACAGAGCTCCGTGGTGATTTGACAAGCGAATCCGTTTCAACTATGTACTTGTATGCATTCCTGGGTTGTTTGCTGAAACCTGCATTTATACAGAAAATAAAATCTTTCACTTTTCCATGAATCCCTTCTGTCATACCGATCTTGATGAATGCGGGTATGTCATCACTCTGGGCAGCTTTTGTCCAGATATCAACGAACCTGTTGGATATTATTATCTTACGCCTTCCAACCGGATCGATAACATTGAGGAACAATGAATCCTGGCAATAGGTTAAAATAAAGCATTCTTTAAATCCGTCGTTATTATAATCATCAATAAAGAAGAAATTGTAAGGAAGCGTATGGTATCTCAGGTCAAACTGATCGAGGACCTTTCCATTTCTGGTAAACAGTATTTTTGTCTGTTCGGAGTCATTCAGATCGAATGTGATCCTTTCACTTTGATTATCACTGTCAAGATCTGCATAAACATACCTGATTTTAAAAAACAGGGCTTCCTCCTTTACCTCATTTACCCTGAACCTTGAAAAGAAAGGTGGAATGGACAGAATTAATGCAAGCGACAATCCAAAACTTATGAAAAGCGGATGAGTGAAAAATTCCTGTAAACTGTTTCTAATCATTGACCTTATTCTTCGTTCTTAACAGGTCCAGAACAGATCTTGAACCTGTTTTTTTCAGAATGTTCCTCCTGTGTGTGTGAACGGTATTAATGCTTATATAAAGAAGTTCTGCAATTTCTTTGCTGTTTTTGCCCTCCAGCACATACCTGAGCACCTCTGCTTCCCGGTTGCTCAGCATATCATATTCCCTTATTACCTGGCCGGATTGAATTGAAATATGCGAAACGAGCCTTTCTATGGTGTCTTCCAGTTCATCAACATCAACCGGTTTAAGGATATAGTCAAAAACTCCATTCTTGATAGCCTTGATGGAATAGTGAGGATGAGCAGTAACAAGCACAATATAAGGACGGTACAGGTTAGTGTAAATCCGGGTAATTATATCGAATGCTGAAATGTTGTTCTCCAGCTCCACATCGAGAAATATGAGTTCAGGCTGTTGCTTCTGAATGCAATCGAGTCCCTGTCTGGAATTGGTAAAAAAGTCTATAAGCTGGATCTGGGAAAAAGGTGTCAGGAGTTTTTTCAGCCTTTCGCAGGCATACCGTTCATCTTCAATTATAACAGTGCGAAGAGTCTTCATCGTCTTCACATTTAAGCTTATAATGAGCAAAAAATAACTACGTCAACTGGTTCGGATCAGAATATCTGCTCGTTTAGCCAGCCAGGCCTGTTTGTTGTTATTCCTTTCACACCCAGAGAGAAGAGTCGTTTTGCTTCAGCCGGATCATCAACAGTCCAGGAGTAAACTTCCAGATCCAGATCTTCTGCTTTCCTGATCACATTTTCATTAATTATGGACCAGGCAAGACTGACACCATCAAGTCCGGCAGGAGCTACATTCACAATTGTCTTCTCAAGCAATCCGGCATTACTGCAGAGCCAGTAGCATGGATTTCCCGGGAATATCTTTTTTGTATCGGAAATAGTTTCAAAACTGAAGCTGATAAATGTGAATGTAATATTCTTCTCATATTTCGTTATAGCCTCTTTCAGATACGGCAAAACCTCACTTCCGCATTTAATCTCAACGACAAGCTCTTTTCCACGAGGAACGGTGCGGATTATCTCATCAAGGAATGGAAGTTTCTCTCCTGCGTATTTCTTATCCTTAAATGAGCCTGCATCGAGGGTTCTGAGAACATCCGAGTCTGTTTCGCTGATTTTGTGATCCTGCCCGGTGGTTCTCCTGGTATTTGCATCATGGCTGCAAATTATCTTATTGTCTTTCGACAAATAAATATCGACTTCAACGGCATCAGCGCCTTTTTCCCATGCGAGCGCTGCTGAAGCTACCGTGTTTTCGGGAGCCTCATATGATGCACCCCTGTGAGCAATTAATTTCACCTCTTTTAATATTCGGTTAAGTTCTCCTTTGATTATGTCTGTCCATACATTATATCCCTCTGAATTGAGGTGGAGTTTATCGGGCCTGAAAAGTTCTTCCCTTGGTTCGCCTTTTTCATTAAGGAAGGCGTGTTCGGTAGAAATGAAATGAAGATCCCTGCCATTTTTGCAGGTCTCCTTTATCAGATTGTTTGCTTCACTTATTTTTGACCATGCATTCCATCTTGATCTGCTGGGAGTTATGGCTATCCAGAATACAGGTGCCCGGGGATGGCTTTTCCGGAATGAATTCACCACATTAAGAAATAATTTTTTAACCTCTTCAGGGCTTTTGTCTTTTTCTCCTCCGGTAATATCATTTGCTATAAAAAGTACCAGGGCTCTTCCAGGAAGAGGGTCAAAAATTCTCTCTGCATAAACTGCAAAATCAGTGAGTCTGGCACCTCCGTACCCTCGTTGAATTACGCTGAATGGTGTCATGTCTTCCGCCAGTGTTGACCATAGTCTGATGCTTGAGCTTCCGGCAAAAATTATTGCATCACCGGGATATTTTTCTGTTTTGGAAAGCCCGGAGAATTTCTCAATTTCAGGTTCCCAGGACTTCACCTCGGGCAGCTCTCTATATTCCCTCAGAGGAGAGCAGGAGAGTGCTGCAAGGATAATTACTGAAAATAATAATCGGAGTTGATGCATTTGGTTTTGGTGTGGTCACATAAAGATAGATATAATTAATTTTTTATAATAATTTAAATTTTGTCATCAGTAATTTTTATCAAAAATAAATTACGTTTGTAGGAATTTAGCTGAAGTACTGAAACTCTCACAAATAATCTATGTCAAAAAATCGGTTATTTATCACCAAACCACTTGATCAGTTAATTCATGAATCAAAAGACTCAGGTGGATTAAAGCGGTCGTTATCTGCACTGAATCTCACAACACTTGGTATCGGAGCCATAATCGGAGCCGGAATTTTTGTTCTTACCGGTCAGGCAGCTGCACAGTATGCCGGGCCTGCGATTGTTTTGTCATTCGTTGTATCAGGACTTGCCTGCGGTTTTGCCGGATTATGCTATGCTGAATTCGCTTCAATGATACCAATTGCAGGGAGCGCATATACTTATTCATATGCCACTCTGGGTGAATTTCTAGCATGGATTATTGGATGGGACCTCATCCTTGAATACCTTTTTGCTGCATCAACGGTTTCAGTCGGATGGTCAGGTTATGTCGTGAGCTTCCTCAGGGATTTCAACATAAATATTCCTGTACAACTGGCAGGAGCCACAGGTACCGTGATGATCGATGCCCCCGGGTTGGGATGGCAGATTCTGACAAGTACATTGTCTCAGACAATTGTATCGACAGGTGTAAATATTGACTCGCTGCCGCATGTGACCTGTATTATTAATTTACCTGCCATGTTTATTGTTGCACTTTTATCAACGTTGCTGGTAATCGGGATCAGGGAGTCGGCCAACTTTAATAATATAATGGTAATCACCAAAGTATCTGTTATAATTCTCTTTATTGTTTTAGGATTTATGTTCGTAAAGGCAGCTAACTGGCATCCTTTTATTCCACCAAACAGGGTTGAGGCGACACCAATTTCAGAGTATGGGTCATTCTGGGAATGGCTGAAGGCATACAGCCAGGAATTCGGTAAATATGGTATCAGCGGTATCTTCCGTGGAGCAGGGGTGATCTTCTTCGCCTATATCGGATTTGACGCTGTTTCCACTGCTGCCCAGGAAGCCAAAAATCCACAGAGGGATATGCCGATTGGAATTCTGGGATCACTCGGGATATCAACAGTACTTTATATTCTTGTTGCTATTGTTCTTACCGGTATCGTGAGTTATACAACGCTTAATGTTCCTGATCCGGTTGCTGTTGGCGTAAATGCAATGGGAGATGGCATGTTCTGGCTCCGACCGATAGTAAAAATTGCAGCCATTGCAGGATTGAGTTCAGTTATACTTGTGATGTTGCTCGGTCAGCCCAGGATATTCTATTCAATGGCGAAAGACGGGCTCCTTCCTCAGGTATTTTCAAAGGTTCATCCGAAATTTAAGACACCCTATATCAGTACTATTATAACCGGAAGTGTTGCAATGATAATTGCAGGTGTGCTTCCAATTAGCATCCTGGGAGAGCTTGTTTCGATCGGAACGCTGCTTGCGTTTATTATTGTTTGTATGAGCGTGCTGGTACTCAGAAAATCAAAACCTGATATTCACCGTCCGTTCAAAACACCATGGGTGCCCACGATACCGATTCTGGGAGCAGTGATCTGCTTCATGCAGATGGCTGCATTGCCTCTTGATACCTGGGCCAGGCTTATCGTCTGGATGGGGATAGGATTCTGTATTTACTTCTTCTACGGGATAAAACACAGTAAGATAAGGCAGAAATAACCCCCGGGGGTCACTCGTTCATAAGGCGAAGCATGCTGGAGTTAGATCTCATCCGAATACACCGCTCCCGGAAGATCCCGCAGATTATACCGTGAAGCCATTGCCTCACCATACGCACCTGCTGATCTTATTGAAATTATATCGCCGCGTTGGGTTTCAGGGAGTTCAATAAACCTGGCAAAAGTATCGGATGATTCACAAATCGGTCCTACAACATCGTAACGGTCTGGTTCCTTGTCAGATGTGAGATTTTCAATCTTATGACTTGCCTGGTAAAGGGCGGGGCGGATAAGATCGGTCATCCCCGCATCAATTATTGCAAATTTTGTATTACTGCCTTTCTTTATAAACAGAACTTTGGAAATAAGCGAACCACATTGTCCTACCACCGATCTTCCCGGTTCAACATGGAGTTCTTGTCCGGGTTTGAGATCTATAAATTTCTTAAGCAGGGAAAAATAATCTTCGAATTTTGGAAACGTATCTGGATTTTCATAATCGATACCCAGTCCTCCGCCCACATTTATGATCCTGAGGGTTGCATTCCGGGATGCAAACCATTCCTGTAATTCATTGATGTGTGCACAAAGACTTTTAAAAACTGAAAGCCGGGTTATCTGGGAACCCACATGAAAATGAATACCCAGGAGGTTAAGGTTTTTCAGATCCGATAACCTTTTAAGAACTTCATCAAGCTCCCATGTGTTAATTCCGAATTTGCTTTCGGCAACAGCTGTCGTGATGTATTTATGCGTGTGAGCTTCAATCAATGGGTTGATTCTCAGGGCTATATCAACATTTTTTTTCTGCAATACTGCAAATTGATTTATCACTTCCATCTCAGGGATCGATTCGCAGTTGAAGCAGAATATACCGGCCTCAATTGCCGATCCGATCTCGCGATCGGACTTGCCAACTCCTGCAAAGACAATCTCTTTTGGGTTGAAACCGGCTTTAATTGCAGCATCAATTTCGTTCCAGCTGACACAATCTGCCCCGAATCCGTAGGAGGATATCAGCTTAAGGATCCTTGGATTCGGGTTTGCTTTCAGGGCATAATGGACTTTATATCCTGTCCTGAGTGACTCTTTCTTTAAGGAGTCTAGAGTAGATTTAAGGACATCGAGATCATAATAATAAAATGGTGTGAGATGATCCCGGAATTTTTCAATAGTTTCGCTGGTCATCATAATGTTATGCAAAAAGGTGTTGACTGAGAAGTCTCAACGCCTGGGTTTTATTACTTGTGTCAATAAGCAGTGAAATGCTGTTCGGACTTCCACCGTAGGATATCATCTTAAGTGGAATTGTATCCAGTGCTTCAAAAATCTCAGGTGCTGATCCGGGCCGGTCTGTCCTGAAATCGCCTACAATACAAATTATGGTCTGATTCTCCTCCACATCGACAGCACCCAGTTCTCTGAGGTCAGCAGCGATCGGGTTAAGATTCAGGGGATTATCAATTGTAATTGATACACCAACCTCCGATGTCGTTATCATGTCGATCGGGGTCTTATAGACTTCAAATATCTCGAAAATCTTGCGTAGAAAACCATATGCCATCAGCATTCTTGCCGATCTGATCCTTATGGCAGAAATTCCGTCTTTTGCTGCAACAGCCTTATAATCAAGGAGTACGCTGTTCGACGTTATGAGTGTTCCCTCATCATCGGGCTCCATTGTATTCTTTAACCGGACCGGAATATTATTTATCCTTGCCGGATTTACGCTTGCCGGGTGCAGTATCTTGGCTCCGAAATATGCAAGCTCAGCCGCTTCATCAAAAGATAATTCACGGATTACCTTAGTGTTCTCAACAAACCTCGGGTCGTTATTGTGAAAACCGTTAATATCCGTCCATATCTGTATCTCCTTTACTTTCAGTGCAGCACCTATAATTGAAGCTGAATAGTCGCTTCCCCCCCGCTTGAGGTTATCAATCTCACCGTAAGCATTCCTGCATATAAAACCCTGTGTAATTATGATGCTCTTTGAATCTATTTTTCGGAGTTCTCTTCTAATGTTTTCTTCGATATAGAAATAGTCAGGTTCTCCGTCCTTGTCTACACGCATGAAGTTAAGTGCAGGCATTAATGCTGATTTAATTCCGTTTTCCAGGAGCAACTGATGGACCAGCGATGTTGAAATGAGCTCACCTTCTGCATGAATAGCTTTTTCCTGGATCCTCGTAAATGCCCTGAGAGTAAAATTATTTATGTAACCGAAATGAGCATCAATGAACTCATGACCTGTCTTTTTATATTGATCAGTGCCATATAGTTCATCGATCACCTTGTGATACTTCGCTCTTAGTGCTTCAATTTTATTTGAAGCCTCACCTATATTGCCTGCAAATATCAGGTCAGTGATCTCAACAAGGCTGTTTGTTGTTCCCGACATTGCGGACAGGACAACTACTTTACGGTCACTGTCGGTGATCAGCGGGATCAGAGCTCTCATCCTTTCGGGTGTGCCCACGGATGTACCGCCGAATTTCATTATTTTTACAATACTCATTTTCTGTTTTAGTTTATAAAAAAACCTGCATGTCAGCAGGTTCATGGTCCGTACTGATATAATCAGTGTGCAAAAATATACTTTTTCTATTGCGGTTCAATAAAAATTATTATTTATGTTTCATATTTCCGGAGAGGGTGTCGACATGGTTGATGTTCCAATATTTAAGACAGATACTGATTAAGTTAATAACTAAAGCATCATTAACTCCAGCTAAATCCCGGCTTTATTCGATTATCCCCTTCCCCTGCAATATACTAATATACCGGTTGCACGCAATATCCTTATAAACCTCCTTTTTACCGTCCGCCCATGTGATTTCCAGCATATCGACTGACTTTTGTTTTCCAAGTCCGACATGAAGGCGAGGATCGTTGTTCGAAAGGTAGCTTGTAGCCATTTGATTAACCAGAACCTGTTTTGCGGTGCCTGTGGTTATAAACACTTTAGCGCCGATGGCAGCCTCAGGTCCTTTACTCCCTTTAAGTGTCAGTCCAAGCCAGTTGTTGCTGTTTCCTCCATCATTTCTGAGGAGTGTTGGTGTAGCCTGCTTGTCAACATGTGAGATAATAATGTCGAGGTCACCGTCGTTGTCATAATCCCATACAGCCAGCCCCCTGCCTGAGCGTTTCTCATTAAAATATTTGCCATGATCTGGTCCTGTATTCCTGAAATGGCCTTTCCCGTTATTTTCCAGCAATAATGGATACTGCAGCAGCAAATCCTCAGCAGCTCCATTGGCAACAACCATATCCA
>CAZKMH010000102.1:0-6743 GCA_964553395.1 uncultured Rikenellaceae bacterium
ATCTACAAGCCTCTTTCTTTTTTATTCTCTTCCTCAAACTTTTTGACAAATCTTTTGCCAAAAAGCTTCAGATCCGCTTCCTTGTCTCCTGATGGCCGGAATTTAAAGGAATCTTTTTCTTCAAATAATTTCAGTTTCAGGTTTTTTAAGGCTTCAAGAATTATCTGCGGGGCTTCACCGCTCCATCCATAGGATCCGAATGCACCGGCCAGCTTGCCTCTGTCGCGTATCGGATTAATAAGCGCAAACAGCTTGTAAACCGGGAGCAAAGTATTCTGGTTTATCGTCGGAGATCCCACAAGTAACGCATCAGACAATGTCAGAAGTGAATCAAGCTCGCCAAGATCAATGTGCTCAATATCAACTACTTTAACATTATAATCACCTGATTCAATGATTCCATCTGCTATGCTTTCGGCTGCTGTTTTTGTATACCCATAAGCAGAGACATAGAAAATAAAAATGTTCTTCCTTCCCTTTACCTCTGCAGAATTCAGATAATCCAATGCGTATTTCTCTGTAAGCTCCACCATTTTTTTCCAGTTCTTCTTCAGAACAGGGCCGTGTCCGGTACCTATGTAATGTATGTCGAGGGGTTTAATCCGTTCAACGGCTTTAAGCATAAACTTACTGAAAGGCCTCAGTATAACATCAAAATAGTATTTGAATGAGTCGAGATATTCATCCGTCAGATCATCCGTCATTTCATACCTGCAAAAATGCGCTCCGAACGAGTCGCATGTAAACAGGATTTTATCCTCCTCAAGCCAGGTGTAAATAGTATCCGGCCAGTGCAGGTTGGGGGCAGAAATAAATTGCAGGGTTTTATTCCCCAGGTCGAGAGTATCGCCATCCCTGACGACAAGCGACCTGAACGGAATGTTAAGCATATCCTCGAGGTATCTGATGGCATTTCCACTGCCCACAACAGTTGCATTCGGAGCAATTTCGAGAAGGGACTTCAGGCTGCCTGAATGATCAGGCTCGGTATGGTCGAGTATGATATAACTGATAGCTGCCGGATCAATCAGGGACCGCAACTTTTTGAAATATACCTCACTGAATTTCTCCTTGACAACTTCTACGATTGCTTTCTTCTCAGCATTTATGAAATAGGAATTATAAGTTGTCCCGTACTTTGTTGTCATTACGATATCAAATGTCCTGATATCGTAGTCGAGGACACCCATCCATTTTACATCAGGGGTAAGTTCTATTATCCTGTCGTCTTTCTTATCCATCATGCTATTTGCTCAGATCTTTGCAATAATGCTCTTATTGGCCTTTACCTGCTGCAGAATCGGGATTTCAATCTCTGTTCCCACCGGCAGAAAAATATCGACTCTGGAACCAAACTTAATGAATCCGAGTTCATCACCCTGTTTAACTTGCTGGCTCTCCCTGGCATAAGTAACAATCCTTCTTGCAACAGCCCCGGCAACCTGCCTTATAAGCACTTCAGTACCTGATTCAGTTTCAATCACAACGGTGCTTCGCTCATTCAATACAGATGATTTGGGATGCCATGCCACCATATAATGGCCCGGATGATATCCCACATATTTAATAATTCCCGAAACCGGATACCGGTTACTGTGCATATTGAAAGGAGACATAAAAATCGAAACCTGAAGACGAATATCCCTGAAGTATTCTTTCTCCTCGGTTTCTTCAATAACGACCACCTTGCCATCTGCCGGTGAATATACCAGTCCCGGATCAGGCTCCAGGATCCTGGCCGGTAACCGGAAGAAAAACAGGAGGAACATATACAGTATCAGCGAACCTATGCCGAAAACCCATTTGATCAGCAACCTGTCATTAAGGACTGTACCTGCAAGAATATTCAGCAAGATCAGGATAACAAATCCAAAGATCAATATTTTATATCCTTCCTTATGAATAGCCATTTCCCTTATTTTGCACAAAACTAATCAAGTCCGTTCAATCATCCAAAAAATGAAATAAAAAGAAATACCAGCGGAAAAGATAATAAGGTGCTGTCGAAACGGTCCAGAAATCCGCCGTGTCCGGGCAGAATTGTTCCTGAATCCTTGACACCGACGCTCCGCTTAAGCATCGATTCAATCAGATCTCCGAAAGTCCCTGCAAAAACTATTAAAAGTGCAACAATTATCCATTTACCTGTACCGATCACACCCAGCCAGTCCGACAGCAGCCAGGCCATGAGTACTGTCAGGATTGTACCCCCGATAAAACCTTCCCACGATTTTTTAGGTGAGATCCTTTCCATCAGCCAATGTTTACCCAACGTTATGCCTGCAAGGTAAGCTCCCGTATCATTCGCCCAGAGAAGGATAAAGAAGCCGATTATTATCCCGGGTGAAAATATAATATTCTCATGTGGCAGCAAGGAAGGAAGCCCTGCATGTGAGAATGCCATAAAAGGAAACATTGAGAAAGGAAGTACGGTATAAAATATTGAAAATATCGTATGTGCCAGTGAATCAAATGGTTTATCCTGCATACGATAAAGTTCCGCGATCATCGAAATAACAACCAGCGGTATAAGGATCAGAAAGAATTTCACCGGCAATATGCCCGCAGCGATAAGAGTTGCGAGGATATATGCAGCAGCTCCGGTTACCATACCGGCTATCATTTGCGGTTTTAAACCTGTGTTTCTGATTATAAGAAAGTACTCATACTGGCAGCCTGAAAGAATCACCAGACCGGTCAGGAAAAATGAAACGGGATGGAGCCAGAATCCTCCTAAAATGAAAATGACAATCCATGCTCCCGTTAATGTCCGTCTGAAGAAGTTGTTCAAGATTTCAGGAGTTTTTTCTTTCCCTTAACGGTCTTTGGAGGTTTTGCCGTTTCTCCGGCAAAAGGCAGGGTATCTTCTTTTACAGGTTCAGCGTTCCCATCCTCAGGATTACTATTTTCGTCAGTTGTGGTGTTTTTTTCCTTAACAACTGCAACGGCATTGATCGCGCTCTCATTTTTATTTTTCAGATCTGCTTCTTCTTTAACAAGGTCAGCTTTCCTCTTACCGAATATCCTTTCCAGATCTTCGCTGAAAATCACCTCCTTCTCAAGAAGCAGTTCAGCCAGTACGATCAGTCCTTTCAGATTGGCTTTCAGAACTTCCTTGGACCGTTCATAAGATTCCTCGATTATCATTTTTACCTCATGGTCGATGATCTCAGCTGTTTTCTCGCTGTAAGGCTTGGTAAATCCGAAATCGGACTGTCCCGAAGAATCGTAAAAACTGACATTCCCCACCTTTTCGCTCATTCCAAAGAATGAAACCATGGCATATGCCTGTTTTGTGATCTTTTCAAGGTCACTCAGTGCGCCTGTTGAAATCTTTCCGAATACAAGTTCTTCCGATGCGCGGCCTCCGAGGGCATATGCCATCTCATCGAGCAACTGTTCGCGGGTGGTTATCTGTCGCTCCTCGGGGAGATACCATGCAGCACCAAGGGCTCTTCCCCGCGGGATGATCGTTACCTTTACCAGCGGGCTCGCATATTCGAGAAGCCAGCTTACAGTGGCATGTCCTGCTTCATGATATGCAATGGTCTTTTTCTCACCAATAGATATTATCTTATTTTTCCGTTCAAGTCCGCCGACGATCCTGTCGATGGCATCAAGGAAATCCTGTTTTTCAACGGTTGTCTTGTTCTTTCTTGCGGCAATAAGTGCAGCTTCGTTGCATACATTTGCAATATCGGCTCCGGAGAATCCCGGAGTTTGCTTTGCGAGAAAACTAACATCAAAATTCTTAGCCATTTTTATCGGACGCAGATGTACCTTAAAAATAGCTTCCCGTTCATTAAGATCGGGTAGTTCAACATGGATCTGACGGTCAAAACGTCCGGCCCTGAGCAAAGCCCTGTCGAGTATATCAGCCCGGTTAGTTGCCGCAAGTATTATTACTCCCATATTGGTGCCAAATCCGTCCATTTCTGTAAGAAGCTGGTTAAGAGTGTTTTCGCGTTCATCATTTGAACCGAAATTAACATTCCGTCCTCTTGCCCGACCTACAGCATCAATTTCATCGATAAACACAATACATGGCGCCTTTTCTTTTGCCTGCTTGAAGAGGTCTCTGACTCTTGAAGCCCCGACGCCCACGAACATCTCAACAAAATCTGATCCCGAGATGGAAAAGAACGGTACGTTTGCCTCACCGGCAACTGCTTTTGCGAGAAGGGTTTTACCTGTTCCCGGAGGGCCTATCAGAAGGGCTCCCTTGGGTATTTTCCCTCCCAGCTGTGTATATTTCTTCGGATTCTTAAGGAAATCGACTATTTCCATAATTTCCGTTTTGGCCTCCTCGAGACCGGCTACATCGCTGAAGTTTATTTTTACGTTG
This sequence comes from uncultured Rikenellaceae bacterium, assembly GCA_964553395.1. Taxonomy (GTDB): domain Bacteria; phylum Bacteroidota; class Bacteroidia; order Bacteroidales; family VadinHA17; genus LD21. The sequence goes on from CAZKMH010000102.1 coordinate 4,346, forward strand.
GTATCCTTATCAAATATCTGTGCTCTTGATTTTCCAACGCTGAAGATGCCACCGGCACCGCCTGATCCTCCGCCTGCCATTCTGCGCATCATAAATATCCAGACAACGATCAGCAGAGCCGGTAATAACAGCCAGCCGAGGATATCGGCAAAGTAGTTTTTCTTTGTAATATATTCAGGATAGATATATTCGCTCTCGCTATAACCTGCATTTTTCTGTGTTTCAATGATGAATGGCTCAAAATTACTTGCGTCTCCAAAATTATACATGAAATGGGGCTTTGGAACCTGGAGTCCCCTGCTGCTTTCGGATTTGGGCAGATCAGGATACCTTTCCGAAGAGAGTGCCTCAGGTGTCAGATAGATCTCGGCATGGTCCTTATTGACTACTATGATCTTCGCAATATCCCGATTGGAGATCATCTCCATAACCTCACTGGTATTGGCTTTCTGAGCAACCCTGGTGTTGAACAGGATTTCAAAAAGTATAATAGAAACAGCCAGAATGGCAAAAATCCAGTTACTGTTAAAACGCGGTTTAGGAGTTTTATCATCTTTTCTGCCCTGGGATGTATCGTTTGAGTTTTGTGCCATAAATCTTTAGCTTACATAATCTTATCTTCTATTGGTTCAATCGAGGCGTCAGCCCACAATGATTCGAGGCTGTAAAAATTCCTGTATTGTTCCAGAAAAATATGAACCACCACGTTCCCATAATCAAGAAGTACCCAGAAACAATTTTCAAGGCCTTCAATATGCAAAGGCTTCTCACCAGCCTCTTTCCTTACCGTCTCCTCAACAGAATCACATATCGAAGATACCTGTGTTACTGAAGCACCATGACATATAACAAAATAATCAGTGATTCGGTTGTCAAGTTTCCGCAAATCGATTTTTAATACATCCAGACCTTTTTTGTTATAGACTCCCTTAACAACACTATTTAAAAGAACTTCATCTTTATCGGATCTTTTCTTCATCAATAATTATCAGTTAGATATCAACCTGCAAAATTACGAACTTTTATCTTTACTTTTGTTACTGAAGACCATTTTTGCATTAACATTGCCGGCAGGCAGAACAAAGGAACTGACAGACAGAATACGCATAAGCCTGCCGGCTAAAATATCCCGGCCATGACAATAGGATCGAATATTCTTTTTTACGAAAGCATTGAATCGACTAATATCACTGCATTGGCATTACTTAGGGAAAAAGAGCTGCCGGAGGGTACCGTGATTCAGGCTGCTTTTCAGAGCTCCGGAAAAGGGCAGGCAGGAAACAGCTGGAAAAGTGAAAAAGGGCAGAATCTGCTTTTCAGCGTTGTGCTTTACCCGGGATCTGTCAGTCCGGGAGAACAATTCATTATCTCAATGGCAATTTCCCTGGGCATCTGCGATTTTACCGATATATACTTTAATGGTACCACGATCAAATGGCCTAACGATATCTATGTCAATAATGAAAAAATAGCCGGAATCCTGATAGAAAATTCAATCATGGGTGACAGCATAGAAAGCTCTGTTGCAGGAATAGGATTCAATATCAACCAGGATAAATTTGATCCCGAAACACGCAATCCAACATCGCTTAAAACAATAACAGGCAGGATTCACGACACGGGAAAGTGTCTTAAAGAGATCCTTGCCTGTCTTGATAAAAGATACAAACAACTGCTTTACGGAGACAGGGAACAAATCCGGGATGAATATATTTCACATCTTTACAGGGCAGGTGAATGGTATACTTACAGAACGGCAGGGATCAGGTTTGAAGGAAAGATTACTGATATCCTGCCTTCAGGCAGCATCAGGATAGAAGCCAGAGATGGCAACCTCAGGGAATTTTCGTTCAAAGGGGTTGATTTTATTATATAGTCTCTCCCCATTTGCGAAACTTCTCCATTTCATCCACCAGGGTCACAAGAAATTGCTTAACAGGTTCAGCTGCTACCATCTTTAAAAACGGATTCATATTTGCTTCCAGGGTGATCCTGAATTCTGATTGCCTTTTCCCGGTGTCCAAAAGATCCATAATTATTGAAAAGTCGTTGATTTTGAGGGCATTCCCTGAAAAAACAATTTTTTTATTCAATAACTTCTCGGTTATCCGTACAGTTACTTCTCCGAGCATACTGACCCGGAAACTGCAGGAGTCCTGGCTGATCTCAAGATCGCTTATTGAATCTTGTGGTATAAAACGCTTCAGATTCCTGATATCGGTAACAAAATAATAAACCTCTTCCGCGGAGTAGTTCAGCTTACCCGTCCGGCTTTCATAAGTCGATGAATTACTCATGTTATTGATTTCTTATTTATTTGATTTCTTAATTATTGATTTCATACCTGATGAATATTGAAATGTTTTCTTTTTCATGATCGTGTATTCAGATTCATTTA
>CAZKMH010000102.1:6843-10416 GCA_964553395.1 uncultured Rikenellaceae bacterium
GGATCCAACCGCCATCTCTTTAGTGTTTCCACTTCATTTTCAGAAATATAGCCTGTTTCCAGCGCTGTTTCAATGAGCACCGTATAATTGCATAAAGTGTTTAGGGCGCATTTCTCTGCTGCAAATGCATCGGATGCTTTCTTAAATTCATAAGTAAAGATTGCTGTCATCCCGAGTACATCACATCCTGCTTCCCTGAGAGCTTTCACAGCATTGAGACTGCTGCCTCCTGTCGATACAAGGTCCTCGATAACTACTACTTTCTGCCCTTTGGAGTAGTAACCTTCAATCTGATTACCAAGCCCGTGTTCCTTAGCTCCTGACCTGACGTAAATAAAAGGCAATTCCAGCCTGTCAGCGGTCAGTGCACCATGCGGAATAGCCCCTGTTGCAACACCTGCAATCACTTCAGCTTCAGGATAGAGCTCCTTTATGAGTGAGGCAAAGGAGTCACAGATGTAAGACCTCACCTCAGGGAATGAAAGTGTTTTGCGGTTATCACAATAAATAGGTGACTTCCACCCTGAAGCCCAGGTAAAAGGATTTGACGGTTGCAATTTAATTGCTTTAATTTGTAAAAGATATTCGGCTATTTTTTTGGCACTACTCATCCTGGAAAAATGTATAAAGTTCATTTTGAAAACAGGTTCATCCTGATAAGCTCCGAACCTGACCGGGTACAAAAATACGGCATATTCCATAAATTCCACGATACCAATGAACTTTACAGGATCATTTCCGAATTTCAATCAGATCCTAAAACCAATGCGATCAATATTTACGGACCCGACATAAAGCATATATGGAAGATCTTCAGGATCTATTTTACTGAAGTGGGCGCTGCAGGCGGACTTGTCAGACACACATCCGGCAGGTTTCTGTTCATCGAGAAAAGAGGGAAGCTCGACCTGCCGAAGGGTCATATTGAACCCGGCGAGGAACCTGAGGTGTGTGCAATCCGGGAAGTGAGTGAAGAGGCAGGAATCTCGGGACATTGGATTGTAAAGACACTTAAACCAAGTTACCATACTTATACCTGGGAAGGGATTTCATATCTCAAAAAGACATCCTGGTTCCTTATGAAGTATGATGGTGAAATGATCATTGAACCGCAGGTAAAAGAAGGGATCACCAGAGTCGAGTGGCTCCTTCCTGATGAAATCAGCAAAATAAAAAGCAATGCCTGGCTTTCGCTGATGGATATGATCTACGCATCGGTCCTCAGACCTTAGGATTCTTCACCCTTAAATTCTCTGAGATTGATCGAGGCGGGGACAAATTTGGAAGCATCGCCGCCACTGCGTATTATATCGCGCACTATAGTCGAATTTATCGGGGAGTGTTCCGGGATTGTCAGCAGAAAGACCGACTCAATATCAGATGCCATGGCTTTGTTTACCTGTGCAATTGCCCGTTCAAATTCAAAGTCAGCAGCGGTCCTTAATCCTCTGAGAATATATTTCGCTCCGTTCTTCGCACAGTAATCAACAGTGAGTCCCTCATAATGGTCAACCTTTACTCTTGGTTCGTTTTTGAAAACCCTTGAAATCATGGCTTTTCTTGTCTCAAGGGAGAAGTAGCTTTTTTTCAGCGGATTGGCGCCGACCGAAATAATTATTTCATCAAAGATCCCGAGAGCCCGTATGATGATTCCTTCATGCCCGACTGTAAAAGGATCAAAAGATCCGGGGAAGACTGCAATTCTCTTCATTCAAATGATATTTTTCGTGCATTCATGACTTTCTGTTTAAGAAGCGACAATTCAAGCACATCCATAATTGTCTTAACATAGCTGAATTTCAATCCCCTTATATATATCTCCTTTATATCCTCCACATCTTTCCGGTTCTCTTCCGATAATATTATCTCTCTGATATTGGCTCTTTTTGCTGCCAGTATTTTTTCTTTAATCCCTCCGACAGGAAGGACTTTTCCGCGAAGGGTTATCTCACCTGTCATTGCCAGATATTTCTTTACCTTTCTCTGTGTGAATGCCGATGCTATTGATGAGGCCATGGTTATCCCTGCTGAAGGACCGTCTTTTGGAATGGCGCCCTCAGGCACATGAATATGTATATTCCATTTTTCGGCAAAATTATCAGGAAGGTTCAGTAATCCCGCATTTGATTTCAGGTATTCAAGAGCAATCACTGCCGATTCTTTCATAACCTCTCCAAGGTTACCGGTGAGTGTCAGTTTACCGTTGCCTTTACTAAGGCTGGTCTCAATAAAAAGTATCTCACCTCCGGCCGGAGTCCATGCAAGACCTGTTACCACACCTGCCTGATCATTTCCCGCATAAATATCCCGGTTATATTTGGTAGGTCCAAGCATCTCACCAAGTGCTTTTTCGGTAAGTTGAGGCTGATATTTCGAATCCGATGCAATGTTTTTGGCTGTTACCCTTACTATTTTCGCCAGACGCTTATCAAGCTCCCTGACACCTGATTCCCTGGTGTATCTCTCGATAAGCTTTTCCATTATACTGTTGGAGATATTTAGCTGCTTCGGCTTAACTCCATGATTTTCAAGTTGTTTTGGAAGAAGGTGTCGTCCTGCTATCTCAAGTTTCTCCTCAACAAGGTAACCGGTTATTTCGATAGTCTCCATTCTGTCACGGAGAGCCGGACTTATTGTTGACAGAGTGTTGGCTGTTGCAATAAACAGAACCTTGGAAAGATCATATTCCATCTCGATGAAATTGTCGAAGAAGGTACTGTTCTGCTCAGGATCAAGCACTTCAAGGAGTGCTGAGGAGGGATCACCGCGGAAGTCCTGTCCCACCTTATCGATTTCATCAAGAATGAATACCGGATTTGAAGAACCGGCGCGTTTGATATTCTGAACAATCCTTCCCGGCATCGCGCCGATATATGTTTTTCTGTGTCCCCTTATCTCAGCCTCATCATGCAGGCCTCCCAGTGACATCCTTATATATTTTCTTCCGAGAGCCCTTGCAATGGACCTTCCAAGGGATGTTTTTCCAACCCCGGGAGGCCCGTAAAGGCAAAGAATGGGCGATTTCAGATCGCCTTTAAGCTTAAGGACAGCCAGATGTTCAAGTATCCTTTCCTTGACATCATCAAGACCGAAGTGGTCATTATCCAGTACCTGCCGGGCGTTATTCAGGTCGAGATTATCCTGGGTATATTCACCCCACGGGAGGTCAAGCAGGGTCTGGATATAGTTTACCTGTACCGAGTATTCTGCAGCTGCAGGATTTAACCGGCGAAGCTTATCGAGTTCCTTTTCGAATATTTTCTTAACATCAGCGTTCCATTTTTTCCCTTCCGCTTTTTTGTAATACTCTTCGATCTCCTTCTCTAACGGATTCCCTCCAAGCTCATTCTGAATGGTTTTCATCTGCTGATGAAGCAGAAACTCCCTTTGTTGCTGATCGAGGTCGCTTTTTACTTTGGACTGAAGTTCATTTTTGAGCTCAAGTACCTGGATCTCCTGTACAAGGAACTCCAGAAGCATAAATCCTCTGTCACGTATATTGCTGATTTCAAGGAGCTTTTGCTTATCCTGTACCTTAATATCAGTATTAGAGCAGATGAAATTTATCAGGTA
>CAZKMH010000103.1:0-10361 GCA_964553395.1 uncultured Rikenellaceae bacterium
GCGGTTTGCGGCGTGCGGCGTGCGGTGTGCGGTTTGCGGTTTGCGGCTTGCGGCTTGCGGCGTGAGGCGTGCGGTTAACTGCGGATCATAGTAAGCACCATCTTGAATTTTTCCATTGCATTCACTGCATGAGGTATATTGGCAGGCATGATAATGGTCTGACCGGCTTCAAGTATAAATGGCTTCCCTCCTATTATTATCTCAGCTTTTCCGTCAACCACCTGAATCATTGCATCAAACGGAGCAGTATGCTCGCTCAGTGCTTCGCCTTTTGCAAATGAAAACAGGGAAATGTTGCCAGTCTCTTTTTTCAGGACAGTTTTGCTGATGATCCCGCCGCTCGCATATTCAATGGAGTCGTTGAAACTAAAAGTTTTTGCTTTATCAAATTCGTTTGATGCCATAATAATTAACTGTTAATTAATTAACAATAAAACAAATTTTTTATCCAAATGTTCTGAAAATGATCTTTCTCAGTGTCGTTGCCCGGACGGGAGTTCCAATCCGTAGCCCTGTTTCTTATCTGCTGCTTTAAGTTTATATGCCAGGAAAATAGAAATTACACCGCAGAATACAAGTATGAAGATCGGCACAGTATAATTATAATTCATTTCTCCGGCTCGTATTGCCTCAAGATTGGGTTTATTTGCCAGATCCAGTACAGCTCCAATTCCCCAGTAGAAAAATAAGAGACCCCAGTTCTGTACGGTAAACATGGAAGCATATGCTGTTCCCAGGCGGTTTTCAGGAACGATCTTTGCCACAGATGGCCACATGGCAGCCGGAACAAGTGAAAATGCTATTCCAAGACTAAAGAGTCCCATATAGGCAAGCAACTTGACACTGAACAATGACAGGGCAATGTGGGCAAATATAAGGAGCAATGACCCCAGTATCATTAATGAGGCGCCCCGACCTTTCTTATCGACAAAATTACCGAATATGGGAGTGAACAATATTGTTCCAAGCGGGATCAGGGATGCAGTTTTTGGACCATTCGAGAACCATAACCTGAAAGTATCTTTAAGCAGGAAAACGAATAAGAGAAAAGCTGCAAAAATTATAACCATCGAAATATTCTTGTTTGCCCTTGTTTTGATATTTGAAGGCACAAGCGAGAAAGCCAGGCCGAAAATGAACAGCGCAATAAATACACTTGCATTTCCAAACGCCTTGCTTCCAAACAGAACTATATTACTAGCCGGGTCATCAGGAAGAACATATGTAAAACCAAATTTATTGACAAGCATATCCGGAGCATATTGTATGAACGGAAATACTGCTGCATAAAATGACACACACAGCAGTGCAATGTAAATGAATGAAGGATTTGTGGCTAATTTTATCAGATCTGCAAACTTGAATTCTTCTTCATCAACACTTTCTGCAGCCGTTCCTGCTCTTTGTCTGTCAAGTTTCTTGTCAAAGAAAGTATAAACCAGGAAAAGAATAAGCGCGAGGCCGATTAAAGTTGCGGCAAATGTGACCGCCGGCGAAACATGCCCGTTTGCTATATCCGGCGATACTGCAATTCCCAGAGCCGTCCCGAGTCGGGCGAATCCAATATTAATAGCCATTGCCAGGGCCATTTCGTATCCCCTGAACCATTTGACGATAGTCCTGGTCGCCACAACACATGTAATCTCCAGCCCTGACCCGAACATGATCCTTCCGATAATCATCATGGTAAGCATTTTTCCATGCTCCTCGCCGAAAACACCTGCCGAAGCCATTGCAGTAATTCCGCCACCGACAGCAGCAAGACCCCCGAAAACGAGTCCTGCCAATCTTATCCCCCATTTATCGAGGATTATGCCACCGACTATTATCATGCCAAACATGTTGGCAATGGTTGTAAGTCCAATAAGCCTTCCGAATTCCTCGCTTGTAAAGCCAAGTTCCGACTCCATTAAACCTTTAAGACCCGAAAAGAAATCCTGGAACCAGTAAGTTGCAAACATCAGTGCACTTAACAGAACCAGAACTATCCATCTGAGAGTGATTGATTCACGCAGAGTCTTTACGTTAGCTTCCATAGTAATTAATTTTTACGGCGGTAAATGTAAAAAATAAATCGGACGAAATAAATCGGCGAAATCACTATAAATGAACATAAAACTGGTTTAATTGCAGCTATTTGTTAAAAATCATCTTTACTGGCATTTTTTTTGAGAGATTTAATATTATTTTGCAAGAAATTTACATATCGAAATATTTCAATATCTATGAAACAAGCATTAAAAAAATCATCATTTTTTACACTAACAAGAATGATTATTTTTTTAATGCGGTTCCATACGACCATTAAAAATAAAAAAATAAACATATGAAAAGAATACTATTTATATTACTTATAGTCCTGACACCGGTAACCGGATTTACTCAGGTTACATTACCAACCGGAAATCGTGAAGTTAAATGGATTACAATAGATGAGGCTGAAAAGCAGTTTAACAAATCACCGCGACCTTTCTTTATCGACACTTATACTGATTGGTGCGGGTGGTGCAAGAAGATGGATAAGGAAACATTTACCAACCCGGTAATTGCTGAAATTCTTAATAATAAATTCTATCCTGTCAAGTTTGATGCGGAGGGAACAGAAAGTGTGACTTTCCTCGGACAGACTTTTGTCAATGACGGCAAGGCAGGAAAAGCTCATCAGCTGGCAGTTGCACTTCTTCAGGGACAACTTTCATACCCTACAGTAGTCTTTATGTTACAGAAGGAAGGTAAGTTTGAAGTAGCACCTGTTCCTGGTTTCAGGGAAGCCAAAGAAATGGAGATCCTTCTGAACTTCTTTGCCGATCAGGCTTATAAGACTCAGAATTTTGACGATTTCAGGAAGAATTTTATCGGGAAAGTACAGTAAATCAGCTATAACTATTTCCCAATAATATAATTTGCCGGCAATTGCATCACCTCGCCGAACTGGCTGACCAGCTTTCTTGATTTATAGAGAGTCTCACCTTCCATTGATATTTTAATGTTCACAACATCAGGGATCCTGTAGTAAATCTTATCTGTTCCTGTTAAAGCTGTACCCTGCTGGCCTTTCGTAAAGCGGGTCATATCTTTTGTCTTTTGTTCGGGGATGATCTCTAATAATACCGGAGTTCCGGTCTTTGAGATAACTTCCCCGGGTCCGGTCAATTCGGAAAACTTCAGGATTTCAACCGGTTCAGCTGCCTGCTCTTTTTCGGGAATGAAATGATATATGAATTTCCTGACATCCACAAAGGTTTTTCCTGCAAACAGCTCAGTAAGCTCCGATTCCATTTTATTGATCTCCTCAATGGCTGCCTCACTCTGGGGAAAGACATTAGCTTCACCGGTAAGGATCATGAATTTCCCTTCACGCAGGTCCATAAGCCGTCTTGCCGCTCTTTCGGCGAGCTGTTCAGTAGTTAGCTTTTTCTTCTTTTCAACAATATATGGTATCCTTATAAATTTTGAATCAACGTTCACGCGTTTGTAAGCAGTATCTGTTTGCAGAAGATAGTATTCATCCGACCCGAGATCCCACGATCTGAATTGATCAATGCCTGATTCATCCGCATCGGACAGACTAACACCGGGATAATTTATTGCAGGATTCAGATCAAGTATCAGGCCCTCCTTTTTCATGGCAAGGACATTTGACTGAATAAGTGTATTACTTTCAATAACGTAAAGTTCAGACGGATCAGCCTCTTCGTGTGAATTCATTGAAATTCCCTTTACCGACCAGAATTCTTCTTCACTCTTTATAACATTTTCAAGACCAAGCAGTTCTCCTGCGTAGGCTGCATACGGACCAGGAATACTGATTGTCCTTTCCAGATCAAACTTTATCGTGAAAACAGTTCGGGGAAGCGCATATATAAGGCTCCCGTCTTTCAGAGTGACGGTATCAGAAAGAGGCTTAACAACATTTACGGGCCCTGTTGCCTTTTTCCGTGAGAGGCATGAAGTTGTAAGCAGTGTTATCAGTAAAAATATTGACAGATATATTATTCTTTTCATAAAAACAGTTTTTCAAAGATGTAATTAAAATTGATGCCTTTCAAATACTAAACGTCAGACCGGTTCTCTTGTTTTGTTAAAAGCAGCTCCGATTTCATTTATAATATCAGAAGCGATGACCGATTCGTATGATGATTTTTCTGCTGCAATATCACCGGCGAGTCCGTGAAGATAGACTCCGGTAATTGCTGCATCAGCCGGATCATAGCCCTGTGCCAGCAGGGAGAGGATCATTCCCGTCAGGAGATCTCCGCTACCGGCAGTGGCCATTCCCGGATTTCCGGTGCTGTTGAACCACACTTCTCCTTCGGGAGAAGTTACAGATGTATAAGCTCCCTTAAGAACTATAATGCAATTATATTTTGCTGAAAATTCAATTTGCTTTTGCAATCTGGCATAACTATCGACACTCTTTCCTGCAAGACGTTCGAATTCTTTCGGATGCGGGGTCAATATTGTCTTTCCAGGAATTAATGAAAACCAATCCCTGTTTGCTGAGAGAATATTAAGTCCATCAGCATCAATTAAAAGCGGCTTTTTGCAGGTCAGCAGAAGGTTACGAAGGGCTTCATGGGATTCCTGCTGCGTCCCCATACCCGGGCCAATAGCAACAGCGTCAAAAAAATCTGTATTACCTGTATCGGTAATATATCTTTCGTTATTATCGTGTATTACCATAGTCTCAGGCACTGAACTCTGCATTACCAGGTTTCCGCATGCAGGGATATGACAGGTGATAAGCCCCGCTCCTGACCGCAGTGCAGCTCTGGAGCCAAGCACGATTGCCCCCATCTTTCCGTATGATCCTCCGGCAAGCAAACCATGCCCGAAAATTCCTTTATGATCAAATTTCTTTCTGTACTTAAGAAGAGGTTTAATCACATTGCTTTCAAGATACAGGTATGGTGTATTCGTACCGGATATGGCCCTTGGATCAAGCCCGATAGGCAAAACTGTCCAATCGCCTGTAAATGACTCATTTTCCCGAAACATGAAAGAGAGCTTCGGGAATTGAAAACTGAGAGTATAGTCAGCATTTATTATATGGTCGGGATTATTTGAACTGTTATCCTCTCCGAACAACCCGGATGGAATATCTATTGAGATCACAGTAGAACCGGATCTGTTAATAAACTTTATCACATCCGCTGCCAGTCCTTCGGCTGGTCTTGAAAGTCCCGATCCGAAGATGGCATCAATGATTATGTCGTCAGTACCTGTCAGGGGTAACTGATTTGCATTTTCGATAATATTAAATGGTACACTGGTTTCTTTTTCGAGTCTTTCCCTGTTTATTTTCCAGTCAACAGAAGTAGTATCCGAAAAACGGATATAGTAAACTTCAGGTTTAAACCTGTCCTTTGCGAGCATCCTGGCCAGAGCCAGACCATCGCCTCCGTTATTGCCCGGTCCGGCAAAGATTAAAATCCGCTCTGCCCTCCCGAACTTTGAAGTATACCACTCAAACAAGCGGGCAGCTGCCCGTTCCATAAGATTAACCGGGGCAACCGGTTCACTTTTTATGGTGTATTCATCAATTTTTTTAATCTGTCCGGAAGTAAATATCTTCATTGCTGAATTTCAATATGGTGCAAATTTAAACTCTTCAGTCATTAATAAAAAAAGATTAATATATTTGTTTCAGGTCGGATATTGAATAATTCCGGTGATACCTGTGTGATTTCCGAAGATATCCGAACTGTTTAACCAGAATTTACTAACTGACAAAAACTAAGTTTTATGCTTAAGAATCATCCCAGGGGATTGCTGGTAGCCTTTTTCTCGAACATGGGTGAGAGATTCGGCTTCTACACCATGATGGCCATTCTTGTACTTTTTCTTCAGGCTAAGTTTGGCTTGTCTGCGAAAGCGGCAGGTGACATTTACAGCTGGTTTTATTTCTCTATTTATGCTCTTGCTCTGCTCGGCGGTATTCTTGCCGACTCAACAAAGAAATACAAGCTTGTAATACTTGCAGGTATAATAATAATGTTTGGCGGATATGTAATTATGGCTATTCCGGGCATGACACTGACAATCACCATTATAGGACTTGGAACAATTGCGCTTGGCAACGGGCTTTTCAAAGGCAATCTGCAGGCAGTGGTTGGTCAGATGTATGATGATCCCAAATATTCAAAGCTCAGGGATACAGCTTTTATGATTTTTTACATGGGGATAAATGTAGGCGCATTCTTTGCACCTTTTGCCGCGAACGGGATGCGAAACTGGTGGCTGAAAGTAAATGGTTTCGCCCACGACGCCAGCCTGCCATCCCTGTGTCATCAGTTTAACAATGGGACACTTACAGATACAGTATTATTTCAGCAACTGGCAGACAAAGTTAATCTCAGTGGCCCTGTCTCAGATCTTTCAGCATTTGCAAATGAGTACCTTGGTGTCTTCTCAAAAGGTTATAATTATGCGTTCGGGGTAGCCGCAGGTGCAATGATACTGTCGTTACTTGTCTATGTGATCTTTAATAAACTGCTTCCGAATAAGGAGAAAACTATGCCGGCTGTTACTGCTCAAAAGTCTTCTCCCGCATCTTCGGAAAAGATCGATTTTAAACCGGTGCCGCTTATTGCTGCAATTGTTGCAATGGGAATTACTGCATATATTTTACAGCTGCTGAAACAGATTGATGTGGCTACAGGATTAGCGTTCGGACTCTTTGCAGCGTTTGTCATGTGGATAATCCTGAGCTCGCATAAGGAAGAGAGAGCAAGAATCATTGCATTAGTGCTAGTATTCTTTGTAGCTATTTTTTTCTGGATGTCGTTTCATCAGAATGGACTTACACTCACCCTGTTTGCCAGAGACTATACTGTTAAAGAGGTTGGTATATTTACCAGTCTGTTTTTTACATTACCCTCCATGCTTGCTGTTATCGGTGCCATTGCAGGTCTGGTAATTATATTTTACAAAAACCTTGAGACCAGATTTAAATTAGCAGGAGGTGTATTGCTAATAATTGCCCTCCTTTTTATATTTTTCTTTACAAATGGATTTGATCCAACCAGACTTTTAAATAAAATCCTCACTCCGTTCGGGCCTCAGAATTCAATATCTCCTGAAATATTCCAGTCCTTCAATCCACTTTTCATTGTTGCACTTACCTTTCCGGTAATGGCTCTGTTTGCATGGATGAACAGGAAAGGTATTGAACCATCAACTCCAAAGAAAATCGGGATAGGATTGATTATTGCTGCTGTAGGATTTCTGATTGTACTGGTTGCATCTATCGGGGCTCCATCACCTGCCTCACTTCACGGGGTGCCTGCTGCAGAATCAGACAGGGTGTCACCCTACTGGCTTATCAGCAGTTACCTTGTGCTCACAGTGGCAGAACTATTCCTTAGCCCGATGGGTCTCTCATTCGTTTCCAAAGTAGCTCCTTCAAGATTCCAGGGACTGATGCAGGGTGGATGGCTTCTGGCAACAGCTGCCGGTAATAAACTGTTATTTATCGGAAGCCTGCTGTGGGATAAAATTCAGTTGAGTACGCTCTGGCTCGTATTTATCGTATGCTTGCTGTTATCTGCAACGTTTATTTTCTCAATATTGAAACGGCTGGAGAAAGCGGCATCCAGTTAATAAAATGAAAATGATGTGAGGACACATCAAAAACAAGTTAATCAATTGTTTGCAGGCGGCATTCGGAATAATTAAAGTAATTTATATAAAAAACTAAGATTTATAAATAATTACGATCTGATTTTCTAACAATAGCTTAGTAATTACCGAGTTTGCTAAATTTTATTATTTTTGCAATTTATTTTGCATCCAGGGGATGCTTTTTTTTATAATCCGACAATGAAAGTCCTGAAATTTGGCGGTTCCTCGCTTGGCACTCCCGACCGGATCAGGGGAGTAAAAAAGATCATCGAAGCCCAGACTCTACCATGCATAGTCGTGGTATCGGCTTTCGAAGGTGTCACTGATCAGCTGTCCCGGACCGCTGAACTTGCCTCATCAGGAAATGAGGAATACAAGGATCACTTTGAGAAGATCATAACAAAACATAAAGAGTTCACTCACGCTCTCCTTAATGATGAAGCTGATCAGCGCAAGGCGCTCGAGGTTGTCTCCGTCATTTCAGACGAACTCCGCGAGGTTCTTAAAGGGATCTTTCTTCTGCACGGATCCACGAAACGCGCTATTGATCAGGTACTTGCTGCCGGAGAAAGACTATCCTCCTATATTACGGGACTTTTTTTCGGTGATTGTTACCTTGCCGATTCCCGTGAACTAATTAAAACTGATGTCAGGCAGGGATTCCTTGTCGTTGATTTTAAGGCTACAAATACACTTATAAGAGAAAGACTCGGGAAGCTCGAAAAACTGGCCCTTCTTCCGGGATATATTGCCAGCAATCAAAACGGTGAAACCACAACGCTCGGAAGAGGTGGTTCTGATTACACTGCGGCAATCATTGCTGCTGCTCTCAAAGCTGATGTCCTCGAAATATGGACCGATGTGGACGGTTTTATGACAGCCGATCCCAAAAAAGTTGAAAAAGCATATACAATTGAGAGCCTCACATACTCTGAAGCAATGGAGCTTTCACACTTCGGCGCAAAAGTTATCTATACCCCTACCCTGCGCCCCGTTTATAAAGAGAATATACCGGTCATTGTCCGCAATACTCTCAAACCTGAATCAAAGGGAACATTGATAAACGGGAAATCTGATGACAGTAGCAGAAGTCCGATAAAAGGGATCTCATCAATTGATCATATCGACCTCGTCACTCTCCAGGGACCCGCAATGGTCGGAGTTACAGGTACTTCGGCACGACTATTCGGTGCACTGGCAAAGAGCGAAGTGAATATCATTCTGATCACCCAGGCTTCTTCAGAGTTTTCCATAACCTTTGCCGTTAGTCCCGCTGACACTAAAGCAGCGACCGATGCAATCTCAAGCGAATTTGAACGTGAGATCGCTTTAAATGATGAGCTCAGGATACTTGTTGAAAAGAACCTGTCGATAATAGCTATTGTAGGTGAAAAGATGAAAAACACACCCGGTATTTCGGCAACTCTTTTCAAATCACTCGGAAGGAACGGGATCAATGTGATAGCGACTGCTCAGGGTTCATCGGAGCTGAATATCTCAGTAGTAATCAAAAATGAAAGTCTCGGGAAGGCGCTTAATGTAATCCATGATGGCTTTTTCCTGTCGCGTTATAAGGAGATGAACCTCTTTATAGCCGGTACCGGACTTGTTGGATCGAGTCTGCTGAAACAGTTATTTAAGCAGCTTGATCTGCTTTTAAATGAGCGCAATCTGAGAGTAAGGCTCAGGGGAATAACAAACTCCCGCAAAATGCTGACAGATATAAAAGGAATCGACCTCGGAACGTGTAAAGAAATTCTGAGGACAGATGGCATCAAGGCTGACATTTCTCTCTTCATCCTGGAAATGAAAAAGATGAATCTTCGGAATTCAGTATTTATAGATTGTACCGCAGATGCAAAGGTTGCTGCAAGATACGGGGAGATACTGCCTGAATATATATCTGTGGTCACTGCAAATAAAATCGCCTGCTCATCGGAATATACTTATTACCAGGAACTTAAGTCGATTGCTAATGAGCGTGGCGTCCGGTTCATGTTCGAAACAACAGTTGGCGCCGGCTTGCCGATAATACGGACGATCAGCGACCTGGTCCTCAGCGGTGACAGAATATTTAAGATTGAAGCAGTGCTTTCAGGCACCCTTAATTTCATCTTCAATGAACTGAACGGTGAATTGCCCCTGAGCAAAGCAATCAAAAAAGCAAAGGAGAAAGGATATTCAGAGCCCGATCCGCGGATTGACCTTAGTGGAACGGATGTAGTCAGAAAGATATTAATTCTTGCACGGGAAGCAGGTTATCAGCTTGAACAGAAGGACGTTGAGGTTCATAAGATATTGCCTGATGAGTGTTTCGAAGGCGACCTGAGTGATTTCTACAGGAAGGTCGAAAAGTACGACGATGAATTTGAAAGAAAAAGATCGGAGCTTGAAAAGAACAATAAAAAATTGAGATTTTTCGCAACGCTCGATCAGGGTAAGGCAAAAGTAGAGCTGATAAGTGTGGGGCCGGAACATCCGTCTTTCTACCTGGAAGGAAGCAATAATATTGTTCTGCTGACCACTGAACGTTACCGCGAACTGCCAATGGTCATCAAGGGTTACGGAGCTGGTGCAGATGTTACAGCGGCTGGAGTGTTCGCAGATCTTATGAGAGTTGTAAATGTTTGAATTTAAATCATATAACCACGGAGAAACACGGAGTTACACGGAGTAATCACGGAGTTTTAAAAACAGTGTAACTCCGTGATACCTCCGTGTGACTCCGTGGTAAGAAA
>CAZKMH010000104.1:0-10285 GCA_964553395.1 uncultured Rikenellaceae bacterium
ACAGTTTACACATCTTTCTGTCTTTAATGCGAAGGAGAAAAATTATGAAAAATATATTCTGTTTATTATTAATGATATTGTGTTTTAACTTTTATTGTAACAGTCAGGTATACTTCCCTTTTAAAACAGAGGACAAGCAGTCGTCCATTTTGGCTTACTGGTACAATTGTAAAGCAGATACAGCTATAGAAGCGGCAATACAGGACACAGTTTATTTGCATTCATCCCTTCAGATATATGGACCTGTATTATCCGATTCATTCTATGTCAAAGCTGAAGTATATCTTACAAATGACAATGAAGGTTATTCAAAAAGCTTCCTTGTAAAAAAAGATTTACAAAATATTGATTACACAATTGATATGCTGGAGAATTATTTTCTCCTCACGGTACCTGTATATCAGTTAAAGAATAACCCTGAGAAAATAAAGATTACAATTTCCTCATCAGGTGAAAATTTAGAGAAATGGATTAATTGTAAATATCACAAACTGTATGGCCATATATATGATTTCAAAGGAAATCCTTTAAAATCATATATATTAATCAAATCAGAAGGCTTCAATGATATAAGCGGCACATGGAGTGATGCCAGCGGTTATTATGAAATATACCTGCCGGAAAGAACTTATAATTGCTTCTATGTAAATGACGGAAATTACAAATTAAGCACCCTGGAGGCCTGGGCATGGCATATGATTATTGATGAGGATCAGAAACTTGATTTCAGGATAGGTACCGGTGAGGTGTACAATTTAAATGCATGGTCAAACAATGGAGGATTTGGCAGCTTTTTTATTTCATTTCGCCCAATGGTTTTATTTAAAGATACTTCATACATACAGGAAATAAATAATAAAGAGTTTAAGTTATTAGATATTTCGCCTGATCTGGATGTTAAGGATATTACAGTTACAATAAATGGAAAACAAACAGAAATATACACACTACAGAAGTACTTTGAATCTGGTAAAGACAGGGCTATGCCTGCGTATTTAATTCAGGTACGTAGGTTGCCACCTTGTTTGGGTAAACAAACCATTCAGGTTAAATATGAAAAAATTATAGAAAAAGACGGTAAAAAATCTTTTCAGAACAGCATGGGTTATTTTCAGTTCTATCTCAATTTTTATGGATTTTCTGATTTTAATTAACCACATAACTACTTTCAATTCACAACCTGGCAAACAATATCAACGGTTGTCATTTTCGGAGCCTTTTACTCACTACCTTCGCGAGCTTGCCCTTTCAGTGTATCGGTTCTTTGTTACTTTCTATTAGCATTGAAAGTAAGTAAATTGAATGATTTGGACGAACAAAGAAAGAACAAAGAAAGAACAGGAAAGAACAGTAAAGAAATGGAAAAGATGAAAGATCTCAAGCCTTTGGCAAGCCTCTGACTTTAATGAACAATACTATATCTTTTTTATTTCAGCAATTTTCACAAAATTTGTTTAACTTATTGATCGTCAAAATTTATTTTTTTTTGAGCTTAATTAACTCAATTTCAGATTAATTATAATTGACCATTATTTATAATTAAAGATTTTATTGAAGAATGGATTTCACAGTAGCGCGGTCATTTAGCTCGCTTTACATAATTCTCGACATCATCTGGCTGTTATTTTATGCGGCCTTATTGCTGTTCCTTAAAAGACATATGGCGATCATTGCAGGACTGGTTGCAGGCATTGTGTATTTCCTGATTGATTATGGGATTTTTTATCAGCTTCTTGGTACACGGCATATTGAGGGTGCTGATCCTTTCTGGTTTTTACTTTGGTTGAGCATGAGTTATGGATTTACCAATTTAACGTGGATATGGCTTTTGTTTGATCGTGACGGTCACGCAGTAGAATGGTCCCTGCTGCCGATCCTGGGCTGGGTTTCCATTGGACAGTTAAGTCAGAGCTTTGGATCAGGATTCGGAGAGATTTCAATCTCCAGGAGTACATCATCATATCACGGCATTATGGCATTAGTTCTATGCGTCGGGTATTTAATTGTTATCCTCAACAATCTGAAAGGCAAAGAAAAAATTAATATTCTCCGCCTGCTGGCAATAGGGATCGGCGTACAGTTTGCATGGGAGGCATCCCTGCTCATCTGCGGGATCAGACCTGCCAGCTGGCAGCCAATCGTGATCAATTCCCTGATCGAAACCAATCTCGGTATCACATACTTCTATTTTATCCACAAATACTTTACTAAACGCTGGAAAGAGGATTTGTCTGTCATTAAATAAGAGGTAAGTTAACGTTAACTGGCATGAATTCCGATTATGCAGATGAGAACTATAAGCTCCTGCTGAACATTATTCACTCGTTTGACGGGAGGGTGGAGTGAGCGGGAAGGGGAGAGGGGGAGAAGGGGAGAGAGGGAGATGGGATCATCCAGCCTTCAGTGAATATACTGCAAAGTAATCACCATGCCGGACAAAAAGTCTTCCTTTATCTATCACAGGATGAGCCCAGTACGACCCTTCGCCTTTGGTGACTTTGAATGAACTTACAATATCAAGTTTTTCGCTATCTGGCCTGACAAACGCTAAATTTCCTGTTTTTTCTTCATAAATATAAAGCAATCCTTCTGCAGATATTAGGGATCCTTTATTATACCAGTCGGTGATCCACATTGTCTTGCCGGTGGTCCAGTCGACACATATCCATCTGCCTTTTGAGTTCGTGTCGTGAGTAGAACTGTAGATATAATTTCCAATCATCACCATTCCTCCTACATGGGGATTGATTTCCGGATTCTTCCAGACAAGTGTCGGATCACTTCCGTCAAAACTTATTTTGATCTTTGCAGCAGTCTGCCCGTAACCATTGGCGGCAAACAGGAAACCATCGAGGTAAAGTGGTGTTTGAATATAATTTCTGTTACCTCTCGGTTCAGCGTTTATCTCACCAAAATTGAATTTCCACAGAAGCTTACCATCCGCCGCATTAACGCCAATTATGTATGTTACAGTATGAGTTACAATTACTTTCATTCCTTTGTCCACAATCAGCAGGGGATTTGTATATTGCGTACCTTCATTCAAAGGAGGAGTCTCCCAGACTACATTTCCGTTTTCAATGTTGAATGCCACCATCGAAGCCATATTGCCTCCCGGAGTTGCAATTACTTTATTATCGACAACCAGGGGTGATTCAGAAATTCCAAACCGTTGTATTGCCGCATTATATTTTTGATAGTAATTGACTGACCAGACTATTTTACCATCACTTGCGACACAAGCCAGATCACCCGCTCCGCTGACAACCAGAATTTTCCCGTTTGAGTAAGTTGGGGTACAACGGCTTTCAGGAAAGTTGACGTTTTTCGTAATATTACCGTATTCCACTTCCCACTTTTTCTTCCCATCCTGAGTAAAAGCCGTAAGTACATCCTTTTCACCTTTTGTACCTGTAATGTATACGGCATCTTTAGTCACAGTCGTACTTGAATTCCCTTTTCAGATACCTGAAGCCTCCCATAAAAGCGCCGGCCCGGACTCAGGCCAGACCTTCAATAATCCGGTTTCATTATAAATACCAGTTCTGCCTGGTCCGCGTCATCCATATTGCTGGCTGAATAAAGCATTCAGGATTGATGTTATCAGTACCAATGCAGTTATTAATTTTCTGCTATGATTTTTCTTATGAGTTCCTTTAAATTTATGATTTTGCAATATAAAAAAATACAATTAACAAACCGATCAGGTATTGGATATAGTATACCTTCAACTGCCAATAATAACATTATTTAACATAATTTAATAATTTTAGCCGGATAAATCCAGCCATATGTGACATTTTCAATTTGTACAATGCCTTTGATTTACGGACAGCTAAATAATACAAGCTATTGTTTTATTTAAGGTCATTTACAAGAACCCTCACCACATGCGTCAACAAGCAATTTAAATACCTTTATTGCATATTGACATTATATCCGGATTGCACAGTACTTTTTATTGCCACAGACTGACCACCAATAAAAAAAAGCCTTGCCTCAATAATGGCAAGACTTTTCTTAAAGTATATTGTTTCCCTTTAAATTATTACGGTCTTGTAACCGCATTTTGGTCAAGAACGACAGCAGTCTGAGCCAGTGCCCTGCCATTCATGCATGCTCCAGTTTGCATAGTAATACCTGTCATCAACAAGATAATTCCTTCAAAGTGAGAGGTTGTTCCCAAGATTACCTGACCAGCTACCTGCCAGAAAATGTTTTTGGCCAAAGCACCACCGCTCAGGGTAATTTTTTTAGCTGAGCTCACAGTAAGGTTTCCGGCAATCTGGAAGATCCATACATCGGTTGCGCTGCCCGAAAGGGTAACATCTGATGGTATTATTACTGTGTTAGTCCATTTATAAAGGCCTGGTGTAAGAGTTTTCCAGCCAATATTCCCGGCATTCGACCCTTATGTTCTACTCCCCGCGGTTACTTCTGTTAGTTTTTTATTCTACCTTTAATGGATAAATCTTGATTTAAAATCCACCATTAACTGATTTTAAAATGAGAAAAGTAATTATTTTATTACTGTCTGTTTTAATAAATCAAGGTTTGTATTCTCAGAATCTGACTCAGACCATCAAGGGAAAGGTAGTTGATTCACAAACCGAAGTGCCACTTGCTGGAGTTGTGGTAATCATTAAAAATTCAATTCCTGTTCTGGGTGTCAGGACAGATATTGAAGGAAATTTTAAGATTGATAAAGTCACTGTCGGAAGACAGACTGTTGAATTTAGCCACATCGGCTATTTATCTTCTGCTCAGGAAAATATTTTTATTACATCAAACAAGGAAACAGATTTATATATAAAACTTTTAGAATCAGTAACTGCATTAAACGAAGTATTCGTTACCTACAATCTGAAAAAAGAGGAATCAATAAACCAGAATGCGACAGTTTCAGCCCGTACTTTTTCGATAGAAGAGACCGAAAGGTACTCCGGGAGTCTTGGTGATCCCGCAAGAATGGCTTCGAATTTTGCAGGAATTGCAACGATATGCGATCAGCGAAATGATATTGTGATCCGTGGAAATTCACCTCTGGGCGTATTATGGAGACTGGATGGAATGGATATACCAAATCCGAATCATTTTTCGTCGTTTGGTGCCAGCGGAGGTCCGATAAGTATCCTTAATAATAACCTTCTTACAAATTCCGATTTTTTTACAGGTGCTTTCCCTGCAGAATACGGAAATGCCCTGAGCGGGGTTTTCGATCTGAAAATGCGCGCCGGGAGTACTATGGAATATGAATTTGTAACTCAGGTGGGAATGAATGGCTTTGAAATCGGGGCAGAAGGTCCGATAGTTAAAAACAGTTCCTCTTTTCTTATCAATTACAGATACTCAACACTCGCTATTGTTGATGCAATGGGTTTTAAGGTTGGAATTGATGCAATTCCGTTTTACCAGGACGCCTCATTTAAATTTACCTCGAAAAATACAAAAATTGGAAAATTTTCATTAATCGGAATTGGCGGCTATAGTTATGTAAATGAATTTGATTCAGAAAAAGACACATCAGAACTTAAAAACGGGAAAGGAGAAAATTTCACGTTCGGCACAGGAATGGGTTCTGTCGGATTAATTCATAAACTCATTATTAATAATAAAGTTAATATCGAAAACATTGTTTCTCTTTCATATACTATGAGTCATATTTCTGAAGATACCTTTTCCCGTCAATCTCCTGAACCTTCAATTTACTATCGTCAAAGATCTGACGAAAAGGGAATAAATCTTTCTACAACTGTCAGGTATAAATTAAATTCTAAAAATGTTTATCAAGCCGGGATAAGCTTGCAGATGCTTAAATATCAATTTACAGATAGAATAAAATCAGGGAATGATTTTGTTGTAAACCTGGATCAGGAGGGGAATTACAATCTTCTGAAATCTCATATTCAATGGCAACATAAATTTACTGATGATTTACTTGTATACAGCGGAATGCATTTTCTGCTTTTTACATTTAACAATACATATTCTGCTGAACCAAGAGTTGGACTGAAATGGAGTTTTAATTCAGGACATTCCATAAATTTTGGATTTGGATTACACAGCCAGCTTGTGCCCCGGATGTTTTATATAATTGAAAGTGAAACAAATCCCGGGGATTATGATCCTTCAAATCAAAAACTTGGCTTTTCGAAAAGCATACATTCTGTTATTGGTTACAATTGGCTCATTTCACAAAATTTACGTTTGAAATGTGAAACATATTTTCAGCATTTATATGAAATACCCGTAAAAAAGGGAAATCCTGCATATTCAATCTTAAATTTCGGCGACAGCTATTTTGACCAGCTCCCGATTATTGACAGCCTTGTTAATGCCGGAACAGGGAATAATTATGGAATAGAATTAACCCTTGAAAAATTCCTCGATAAAGGTTATTATGCTCTGTTAACTACTTCTTTGTATGAATCAAAATATAAAGGTTTTGACGGAATTGAAAGAAATACTGCCTTCAATGGGAATTTTATATTGAATGCATTAGCCGGAAAAGAATTTAAAATCGGGAAGAATGATTTTTTAAGCCTGAATTTAAAAGTGACTTATGCCGGAAGCCTTAGATATGTACCTTTTGAAATTGAGCAAGTTTCACCAGATTATTTTGTTCAGAATTATGACTGGAACAAAGCTTATCAAAACCGCAGGAAGAACTATTTCAGACTTAACGGACGTATAGGATACAAGCTGATCAGGAAGAAATTCAGTGCAGAACTTGCTATTGATTTAATGAATATGACAAATCATAAAGATATTTTTACAGAAAACTTTAATTCAAAAACAGGAGAGGTTGAGTACTCTTATCAGTTTTCATTCATTCCAATCGGATTTTTAAGATTTCAGTTTTAAGCTCTATGTAACACATTGACAAAGAAGATATTGGGTTGCAAGGATGCATGATTGCAAGACTCTGTGGGTAAGAAAAAAGTTGAAGTCCTACTTCGCTACTGACTTCGCCGGAGCTTGACGAACGGAGTGAAGAAATCCCGAGAATCGTGACGAGACGACCGAAGGTCAAACTATTTTTATTCCCTGGAAACAGTATTAATCGGATTTGCCCGCGCTGCTTTAACCGAGAGAAAACTTATTGTAGTGAAAGCAACGGCCAGTGTTATCAAAAGTGATATTATAAACGGAACGACAGTGGCCATTACAAATGGCGACAATCCAAAATCCATCCGGTAAGCAAAACTCTGGATCCATCTGTCCATAAGGTAATATGCCACAGGCCATGAGATGAGATTTGACATCAGGACAAGAACCAGAAAATCCTTATTGAGCAGCCATACCACCTGGTCGACACGTGCTCCCATTATTTTACGCAAACCGGTCTCCCTCGAGCGCTGTTCCGTAACATATGATGTGAGTCCCAGTAATCCCAGACATGCTATGAAAATTGTCATAAGCGAAAAGATATTAAAGAGTGTATTGAGCTTATTCTCTGCAGTGTACATTTCGTTCAGCTTGTCCGAAAAGAAGAAATAGTTGAATGGTAACGTATTTCCAAGGTCCTGCTGCACTCTTTTAACATTTTCTATTGTTGCAATAGTATTTCTGTTGCTGATCCTGACATAAAAGAAAGCAAGCGGATTACTGCTGACCACAAAAATGAAAGGCTCAATAGGATTATGGATAGAAGTAAAATGGAAATCTTTCACAACACCAATTACCACACCTTCTCTCTGAGCTACACCTGTGTTGGGATTAATTCCGAACCTGATCCTTTTCCCGAGCGCATTATTGCCCCATCCGAATGCTTTTACCGCAGCTTCGTTGACAATAAAAGCCTGGGTCAGATCGGAGCTCCTCGATCTTTCAAAATTCCTTCCCTCGAGGATCTTCATCTGCATTACATCGATGAATTCATGATCAACAATCGAAAAGCTTGTTGCAAGTTCCACCATGCTGCTGTCCTTTTCAATCTGGAATACCACTTTGCTGGCCATCAGCGGGGGTACCAGGGCTGCTGATGAAACTCCCTGAATATCGGTAAGCTTTAATAACTCATCTTTAAACGATTGCATCTTATGATTAAGAAATGCCGTATCCCTGACCGGTATGATCATGACATTTTCCTTATTCAATCCAAGGTCCTTATTCCTGATATATCTTTGCTGACCCGACACAATTATGGTACCGATTATCAATGTGCCTGATATTGCAAACTGGAAAACCACAAGTATTTTCCTGAGCATACCTTTACCCTGGCGGGGATTTACATTACTCTTGAGAACTTCAACCGGAGAAAAAGATGAGAGGTACAGAGCAGGATAGCTTCCTGAAATAAGTCCCACAAAAAGTGTGATCACTA
The DNA here is from genome assembly GCA_964553395.1 of uncultured Rikenellaceae bacterium. Classification (GTDB taxonomy): domain Bacteria; phylum Bacteroidota; class Bacteroidia; order Bacteroidales; family VadinHA17; genus LD21. Next base: position 8,327 of record CAZKMH010000104.1, read on the forward strand.
TTATAAAAATAAACGTAACCGGCTCGAACAGGTTCCCAATTTTTAATGCTTTGTCGGTCAATGTATTAAAGGAAGGAAGAATGAACATAGCAGCAATAAGTGCAAGTATTAAAGCTATGATCACCAGCACCATCGATTCGCTGATGAACTGTCTTATCAGAGTTCCTTTCCCCGCACCGATCACTTTTCTTAATCCGACCTCCTTCGACCGGTTTGTAGAGCGGGCTGTTGCCATATTCATATAATTCAGGCTGGCGATCAGAAGCATAAAAACGCCGACCAGCGAGAATATCAGAATATAGTTAATGTTACCCACGGGAAGGTCAAATTCCAGCTTCGAGCCAAAATGTACCTTATCGACCCTGGTTGCCATGAGACGGAAAGTTGCATTGAGCTGTTTCCCAAGGGAACTCATATATTTATCATAAAAACCGGGGAACTTGGCAAGGAGATCTTCAATCCTGGCATTGTCGTCAAGTACTATATAACCAAAAGCAGAAATATTCCAGAATGAGGGTACACTCCTGGAATTGAAATTGTCGACTCCGGCGAGTTCAACAATTGTTCCCATCGAAAGCAGACAATCAAAACGCAGATGCGAATTAGCCGGCACATCCTTTATAACACCTGTTACACGACAGTTCCCGAAGTTACTGGTGGTCAGAACCTCTCCCATCGGATTTTCCTTTCCAAAATACCTTGAGGCGAAGCTTTCGGTTACAACTATTGAATTGGGCTCATTTAATGCGTTATCCGGCGATCCCAGTATAAACTTATAATCAAGAACCTTAAATACGGTAGAGTCGGCAAAGTATATTTTGTCTTCAAAGAATTTGAGATCCTTGTACTGGAAGAGGATATCCTGCAGACCAAAACCCGCAAACCTGGTTGTTTCTTTGATCTCGGGAAACTCATCTTTGAGAGTCGGGGCCATCGGTATCGGGACCAGTGCTGCCAGGGTGGCTTTACCGGAGATATTGAAATCACTTTCCAGCCTGTAGATGCGATCGTAGTTTTTGTAATGCTTATCAAATGTGAGCTCTTCCTGCACATATAACAGTATCAGTATTGCGCAGGTTATGCCGATAGCAGGTCCGAATATATTCAGGATGGAATAGAACTTATTCTTAACAATACTTCTGTAAGCCGTGATAAAGTAATTTTTCAGCATGATTCTCTGTGGTTAAGAGATGTTGGTACCACTCAGGCTCCTATGTCCCAGCGGCGAAAATACAACCCCTGGCGAACTATAGGCAGAGTTTTAAATTCTATTTCCTCCATCTGAACCTGGCTCAGCGGTGAAAATCCGGAAGCGATCTTTACGTTTTCCTCAATCTGGGCTATACTGTCAACACCAATAATGGACGTGCTTACAGGCAGGCTCATGTTATATGTCAGTGCTTCTTTTATTGAAACGGTTCCCGGTTTCGGTGTCCGCAGACGAACATCTGTTTGTTCTTCCAGCGGCGGAGGTGTCCACGACGAAAGCATGCGTCCGCGGGTAGCGATTTTCATTCCGATAATGGCAATTCCCTGTTTCTGTGCTTCAGGAAGCAAGTAATATTTAAAACTGAGGTAGTGAACATCTGCAGCATTTACCGCCATTAAGATCGAGTCGAAGGGATACCGTTTTATGGCTTCCAGCAAAACCAGAGGTTCGAAGTGTCCGGTTATTCCAATGTTCCGGACCATTCCTTCGGTTTTGGCTTTTTCCATGGCTTTCATGGCGCCGTTTGCAGCAAAAATCTGGTCCACCTGATCCTGCCGCTGCACATTATGCAGTTGCCATGTGTCCAGGTGGTCTGTCTTCAGGTTGGTCAGGCTCTCTTCGAGCAAACGCATCGATCCATCATAGGTTCTATCGTGGGTTTTAGAGGAAAGCCAGACTTCATTGCGTCGGGTTTTCATTACCCTGCCAATGTTTAACTGGCTTACTCCCTGTCCGTAAGAAGCTGCAGT
>CAZKMH010000105.1:0-10251 GCA_964553395.1 uncultured Rikenellaceae bacterium
AAGGTGAAAACAGTTAAAAAATTAGTTCTTATTCAGTACCTCATTCACTTTATTATACAGATCCTCTCCTCTCAGATTCCTTGCAATGATTGTTCCGGTTTCGTCAAGCAGAAAATTTGCCGGGATAGAATTAACAGCATACAATTTTGCTGCAGCATTGTTCCAGTAATTAAGATCCGATACATGAGTCCAGGTGAGTTTGTCATCAGAAATTGCCTTAACCCAGTCGTCCTTTGCCCTGTCCAGTGATACACCGAAAACATCAAATCCCTTCTTATTGAATTCATTATATATATTTACCACATTCGGGTTTTCCTGACGGCATGGACCGCACCAGGCTGCCCAGAAATCAACAAGAAGAAGTCGGGGTCCGAACTTTGAAGAAAGTGTGACAGGATTCCCGTTAACATCATTCATAGTGAAATCGGGAGCTTTCTGCCCGACGGCTACTAATTTCATTGCATCAAGTCTCATCTTTAAATCCCTGATAATTGGTATATTAGCAACATTCGCATCCATTGCATTAATAGCTTCCTCTATTTCACCGGGTTCCATTTCATAGCTGAGGCTTCTCAGTATTGAAGGAGTCACAAATGAAGATGGATTATTCTTAATGAAATTCTTCTGCAGAGTGGTCATTTCCTTTGCGATTGCATCAGCTGCCTTTTCTATTTCTTCAATCTTAGCCTGGTTATTTGACTGCCTTGCTGCCTGATATTCTTGTACTATAGTTGAATATTTTTCACTCAAAGGTTTATTTGATCTGATTAAAGAGGAATATTCATCCTGTGTCTTTGAGCCGGTTATTTCCGCATTAAACAGTGAATCAAGTTTTCCAGTTACAGATATTTCGGAATTCTCAAGGTAGAAAGATGTCCGGTAATTGGTATTGAGAGCCACAAGCTGCACAAGTTCGGGGTACTCAATAGTACCAGTCATTTTGAATGATCCTTTTTTAGAAACTGCCGAATCAATGGTGACAATTTTATTGCCGGCATCTCTCTTTTGAAGGAGGAAAGTCACACTGTCGGAATCTGCGATTTTACCCTTTAGTACAAAATGAGGTCCGGATTTACATGCAAAAATTATTGCTGCAAGAACTAACAGATATACGATTTTTTTCATCATGTATAATTAAAGTATGTGTATGATTTTTAATTTTAAATTCGCGCAAAGATATAAATATTTGAGGATACTTTTCACCTTTTGATGTATTTCTCAATGAGGGCGAATGCAGCCTTATAGGAAGTTATTTTTCCTTCATACAGTTGTTGTTCCAGAGCAGGTCTCAATAGTTTGATTTCTTCGTTACTGTAAAATGAATTATTCAGATATTCGATTATGGTATCATTCATTCTCACCACTGCCTGTTGCTTTCTCCGCTCATCAAAATAGCCGTTCTGCCTGGTAAAAGCCACATAATCCATTATTTTCCCCCACAATTCTTTTATACCGGTTTTGTCAAACGCTGAACATATAAGCACTTCCGGTTTCCACCCTGAAGGAGGCAGGGGAAACATGCGGAGGGCGTTCTGATAGAGTGCCCTGGCTTCTTCTGCTGCTGTTATGTTCTTACTGTCAGCTTTTGTAATGGCAATAGCATCCGCCATTTCCATAATTCCCCTCTTAATTCCCTGAAGTTCGTCACCGGCGCCTGCCAGCATTAGAAGAAGAAAGAAATCCACTATCGAATGAACGGCAGTTTCGGATTGCCCCACTCCCACTGTTTCAACAAGAATAGTATCGAAGCCTGCAGCTTCACAGAGGATGATGGTCTCCCTGGTTTTCCTTGCCACTCCGCCAAGTGTTCCGGCTGCCGGTGAAGGCCTGATGAAAGCATCAGGATGAACACTCAGTTTTTCCATCCTTGTTTTATCACCAAGGATGCTCCCTCCTGTCTGGCCGCTGCTGGGATCAACAGCCAGGACAGCAAGTTTCCTGCCTGCCTGGGTCAGGTGTAATCCGAAAGATTCAATAAAAGTGCTTTTCCCAACTCCCGGGACACCTGTGATTCCGATTCTTACCGATCGGCCGCTGTGTGGCAGACACTCTTCTATAATTGTCTGAATAGTCTCATAATGCTCAGATAATGAGCTTTCTGCCAGTGTAATAGCCTGACTGAGGATTGTTCTGTTTCCGGCGATAATGCCGGAAACATATTCATCTGCCGAATATCTTTTCCGCTTTGTTCTTTTCCTGCCACTCAGTACATCAGGATTAACGCTGGGTGGCTGTTGAATCCCTTCCTGGATAATAAGATTGCCTTTTATCTTTTTCAACTATTTAAGAGCGGCAGTCTGTTCAACATCTGCATTAAGCATCAGAACAACCTCTGAATTCTTTGGATCGTTTGTATAAACGTAGATGGCTTTTGTTACCCTTCCCTTGTAAGCTCCTGAATTAAACACTGCCTTAATCGAGCTTGACTGACCGGGCTTGATTCCCATGCCCTCCTTACCCTGCTGTACTGCCGTACATCCACAGGTCGACTTCACATGGCGTATCAGCAGATCGCTTTTACCTGCATTGGTAAATTTGAATTCCACCTCCTTTGCAGTCGAACCGGGGATCTTTCCAAGATCAACAGTCGATGAAGCCAGCTTGAATACAGGGGCATTTTCCAGATCCGCCTTTGAAAGTGACGAAAAATCCTCAACAAGATTTGCCGACACATAATAATAAACATTCTCCTGAACGACTCCGTTCAGCTTAACTTTGACCATATCGCTGACATTACCCCAATCGCTGCGTTTTGTAGCGTCATAAGTACCTTCAATAATTCCCTTCTGCCCCGGTTTAAGTGTTTCGGGATTAGCTTTCAGTACAAGGTGCGGCGTCTGAGCTTCAAATTCGACCTTTACCGGTACTTCCGATGGATTAATGATTTGCATTACTCTTATCTTCTTCTCGGTCTTCTTTACATTTGTAAATGCAAGGTGGTTACTTTCAAACCTGATGTTGCCTACCGGGAACATGTAAAGATCTTCAATAGTCTTTTCACGTGCAATAACCTGCCCTTTGATGGTCAGGACAGTAACCTCAGGTTTCGTATTTGCATAAACCGAAAGAGTTTTATTAAAATTCTCTCCGCCCCTGTTTTGAGGATCAAAAATAGCAGTTATCTTCCCTTTTCCTCCGGGAGGAATGGGTTGCTTTGTCCATTCCGGAGTAGTACAGCCGCAGGATGCTACAATATTCTTTATTACCAGTGGTGAATTGCCGGTATTTGTAACAATAAAATCGTAAGTCTGCCGGCCGGCTTCTTCCTTGAAGGAACCGAAATTATACTCTGTCGATGAAAGTTTCATCAGCGGTTGCGCGAGAAGTGCAGCGCTTGCTATAAACATTGAGAAAAGGAGAAATATTTTCTTCATAGTATATAAAAATTATTTGTAGGAATATAATAAACCATACTCTAATCCGGTTTCAATGTATTAACAACACCTTTACCGATTTGGTTGCATGATACAATACAAAAATCAGACCGGAAAATTTAATATCAAAAACTGAACAAAAATAATAAACTTTAGTCTATTAAGAGATATTCCGACATAATATCATTAGTTTTGTTGCATTGACAAGGGTAAATGGAACGGAATTTGTGCATAAAAACCCGTTTTGCTATTCAAAGAGTCAGAGAATGAGGAGCATCCGGAGACTGATAATCATTGTATTAGCCTGCATTTCATGGATTAATGCAAGCAGCCAGTTCTACAACGGGCATCAGATGACATTTGGTAAAAACAAGGTTCAGTATTATGACTACTACTGGTCGTTCTACAGGTTTGAAAACATCGATTGTTACTTTAATGAATTCGGGCGCGAACTGGCCCAGTACACCGCTGACTTTGGTTTGAAAAAACTTGAGGAGGTCGAGGATTTTTTCGACTATACCCTCGAGAAAAGGCTTATCTTCATTATCTATAATAAAAATGCCGAGTATAAGCAATCCAACATAGGCCTCATTACATCAGAAGAAGAGAGCTATAATACCGGCGGATTCAGCAGGTTAATAAAAAATAAGGTTATGCTCTATTATGAAGGCGACCATGTCGCTTATCAGAAACAAATAGGAGCATCAATTACCGATATGATAATCAATGAAATGCTGTATGATGCCGATGTAAGGGACAGGATCAACAGCTCTTCTGTCATTACCATCCCGGACTGGTACCTGAAGGGACTTATAAATTACGTCTCTTTCGGGTGGGATTATGAGTCTGAGGACCGGGTAAAGGACGGGATCATGTCGGGAAAATACAAAAATATCAGTCACCTGGAATATGAAGATGCCGCCTATGCCGGACACTCATTCTGGAGGTTCATCGGAAAAGAGTATGGCGATGCCCTGATTCCAAATATTATTTACCTGACAAAGATCTATAAAAATGTCGATGACGGTTTTCTGTACGTAATTGGCAAGGATCTTAAGGAACTCCTTAAGGAGTGGAGAGAATTTTACAGAGTGGAATTTTCAGGTGACAGAGGTCTGCCCGGGTATGATCAGAACATGATTAAAAAATCGAAAAAAGAGCAGGTATATCAGCAGGTCAAAGTAAGTCCTGATGGTGAATATATTGCATATGTTACCAATGACTGGGGCAAAAAGAAGATCCGGCTCTATAACCAGAGTACGGGCAAGCAGAAGGTAATCTTCAGGAGGGAGCCAAAATATGAACAGGTGACAGACAATACATATCCTGTGCTGGCCTGGCATCCCACCGGAAAAATTCTGACATTCATCAACGAAGAAAAGGCTGACCTTGTAATTTATTTTTACAGGATCACAGAAAAGTCGACTGAAAAACGAAATTTGCTTTATTTCGATAAGATTCTTGATTTCTCATATTCAACCGAAGGTTCCAGACTTATTTTCTCGGGTGTCAAGGATGGCATAACTGATCTTTATATTCATACAATTGCATCGGGAACAAATGAGCAGCTGACACGCGATGTTGCCGATGACCTTAATCCGTCTTTCCTTGGAGGAACGACCGATGAGATTATCTTTTCATCCAACCGGCTCACAGATACCCTGACGAATACCGGGGATCCCTTTGAAAGGGTAGGGCTTACGTTCGATCTGTTTACTTATGACCTTTCTGGAAGAACCAACCTTCTCACCAGACTTACCGAAGGAAATTACATTGACAGGTTTTCACCTTCAGGAACAGGCGGGAACCAATTTACGTATGTCGGTGATGCCGATGGAGTTCTTAACAGGTATACGGCTAAATTTGACAGTACAATAAGCTTCATTGACACAACAACCCATTACAGGTATTTTATCAACTCCCTCCCTGTAACCAATTATGACAGGAATATCCAGTACCAATCGGTTGCAAACGCCCCTGATGAATATGGGGAGGTCCTTTTCAATAAAGGCAGATTTATGGTGCGGAAAGGGAAAGTAGCTGATTCTGAGCCCATTTCGGCAGCCGAAGCTGGTCTGACAAATTTCAGGAAAGAAAAGACCGTCCTGCTCCATAAGGCCGACAGTATCGAACAGATCAGACAATGGCTGGTTGCTGAAGATAAAAGGAGGAGGGACACACTGACCAAGCCTCTCTACGAGTATTATATCAAGAATGAACCAATTGATATCAGTCACTATATTTTCGAGAAGGAGAAACAGAATTACTACGAACAGTTGTGGCGAAAGGATTATATGGACATCGACCTCGATACAGGTACCATTGATCTCCCTTTGATCAGAATTTATGAAACATCATTCTATAATAATTATATCGCTAACCAGATTGATTTCAGTTTTCTCAACAACACCTACCAGGTTTACAGTGGCGGAGCCCCTTATTTTAATCCCGGATTGAATCTGCTTTCAAGATTCGGAGTTATAGATCTCTTTGAAAATTACAGGGTTACAGGCGGATTCAGATTTTCGGGCAACTTCGACAGCAATGAATACCTTGTGAGTGTTGAAAGCCTGAAAGGTAAATTCGATAAACAGCTGATATTCCACAGGCAGGGATACTTCAGCTCCAATGATACAAGCTATTTTAAATCGCAGGGACATAACATTTATCTGACATTTTCCAAGCCGTTCTCTCCCGTACTTGCGCTGAAGGGCACAATTGCCTACAGGAATGATCGTCATGTGCCCATTCAATCCGATAATATGGTAGCCACGCTTAATGCTGAAACTTTATCACGTCACTGGGCAAATCTGAAAGGAGAGATTATATATGATAATACCCGCAAGAGGAGTATCAATATTTATTACGGTACGAGGTTCAAAATTTTCGGGGAATACTATAAAGAGCTGACACAGAGCAAGACAGACATGATTGTTATCGGCCTGGATATCAGGAAGTACACAAAAATCCACAGGGAGCTTATCTGGGCTAACCGTCTTGCGGCAAGTACATCCTATGGCCCGACAAAACTTATTTACTATCTGGGCGGTGTCGATAACTGGATGGGGAACCTCTTCAACAGGGAAGGTATGTTCGATCAGTCAATACCGGTGAACCCGAATGTTAACTATGGTTTTCAGGCTCTGGCTACCAACCTTCGGGGATTCACCCAGAATATCAGGAACGGTAACAGCTTCGCTCTCTTCAACAGTGAGATCAGGTGGCCTTTTATCAGATATTTTGCCGGACACCCCCTTCGTTCCAATTTTCTTAACAGCCTCCAGGTTGTCGGATTCGGTGATATAGGCACTGCCTGGACCGGAAGTTCACCATGGTCGGGTGAAAATGCCTGGGACAACGAAATTATTGAAAGCGGTTCGATAAAGGTAGTTCTTGATTCCAACAGGGAACCCATTGTTGCAGGATTCGGTGCAGGTGTCAGGGCACAGCTCATGGGATATTTTATAAGGGCTGACTGGGCATGGGGTATCGAAAACAACTATATTCTGCCGAAAATCTTCTATTTATCATTCAGTCTCGACTTTTAATAACCTCTGTGAAAAAAGGCACGCTTATTGCATATCTCAGCTTGTATTTTTTTATTTAGAAAAATTGGATACTTTTGACCAATTAATGTAATTTATCAAACTAAAGAAAATAAAAATGGCTTACAAAATCAACGAAGATTGCACTGCTTGTGGAACTTGTATAGATGAGTGTCCGGTTGAAGCTATCTCCGAAGGCGACATCTACAAAATCAATCCGGATATCTGCACCGACTGCGGCGCATGTGCCGACGTTTGCCCGGTGGAGGCAATTCATCCCGAATAGTTTTGCGATCTTTAGAAATGTACAGGGCTGTTAAAACAACAGCCCTGTTTTTATTTGGTACATACCGGATCTCATTTGGGGTTATATCTGGCTTTCTCCAAAATCCCCTGGATATCAGGATTTATCATCAGGTCACCAAGGCTTATGTCCCTGTTCTTCATCATATATGACTCAATAATCCTGAAACCCAGCCAGACAGCTGCCCGTCCGGGTGATTCCTTAGTGAAAAAGCTGGTAAACGGGGCTTCGCCGGTAAGCTTTCGGATTGTAAACTGATCAGTGCTGAAGAGAAGGTCATGCTCGATGAGATACTGCCACATCTGCATTTCGTTATTCCCGCAAAACTTCATCTGATCTGCTGTAAACCCGAAAAGAACTGTATCATGTACTTCAGGGAGCATGCATTTTTCAAAATATCTGAGCTTGCCTTCATGTAAAATTCTGGCAAGTACATTATCAGTCTGATAGCTCATCGAATCAAAAATCCACTCACTTGCACCCCAGCCGTAAATGCAATCCGGAACAATATTGTAGCTGTTCATCCTGGCGGCAATATACCTGTATATCTCAAGCCTGGGATAATATTCACAATCCCTCCCGAGATATCTGTCAAGACTTATCCCGAGAACAGAATCTCCGGCAATGATGCTGCTGTTGAATCCTGTAATGCAGGTTATGACCTCCGGGATAATTTTCTCAGGGAAATACCATAAGTAGTGCCTGAAGGCATTCTCCATATTCTCCTCAATTTCACTGACATCAGGAAATTGCTGCATTACGGCACCATAAACCTCGTAATTAAGCCTGTCAGTGACGAAGCTTACCAGCAGATCGCTGAATCCCGGGTCGTTGATATCACCGGCATTGATAACAAAACTGAAGAGTTGAAGAAATCCACCGTACTTTTCCTTAAGGACAGGGACCATTGATGGCAGCACTGAAGGATCAGGTGTAAACAGTTCCGCTTCGAGCCTCCTGATCTTAATATCTGCTGAAATACCTGCTGTATTTACTCTATACTGATTCCTCCTGCAGGAGACTATCGCAGATGCGCAAGATAATAAGCAAAAAACAATTATGATACGTGATCTCATGCTGCATTTAATTTGGTGGTGCGAAAATAGTTACTTTTCAAAGTTATGACAACTATTACCAACGGGACAATATCTTACCTTATTATTTGTTAATTTCGTATCCGGATCCGATTGTTAAACCGGCAAATATTTTGACAATGAATTGTAATTTTGGCACCGGAGTGAGACATATTAAAATCTCTGAAGCAAGAACAGCGAAAATCATTGCTATAATTTCCCTGGTTCTTTTCAGCCACATTTCTCAGGCCCAGCAACGTCGCCAGGGCAACTCATCCGAGATCAGTCTTGGTGTACACTTTGATCCGGTCATCAGCTGGTTTTCCACAGATAATGAAACAGTCAGGAACGAAGGTGCCAGACCCGGATTCAATTTTGGTATAACCCGCAATAAGTACTTTGGTCCCAATTACTCATTTTCGACAGGGATAAATATTATCAGTGCGGGAGGAAGGCTTGTCAGCAGAGAGACTACTTTGTTTAAACTTGTAAATTATGCAGCGAAAACGGTAACTGTGGAGGCCAATGAAGCAATAGTCTACACGATAAAGTACCTGTCAGTACCGTTGGGATTAAAGTTACAGACCAATCAGATAGGTTATTTCACGGTTTTTTCTGACCTGGGGATAGATCCGAAAATAGTGGTCGGAGGCAAGGCAGATATACCCTCCCTTCAGATCAAAGGAGAAAGAGCCACTTCGGAGATCAGGTTCTTCAACCTGTCCTATCATGTAATTGCAGGTATTGAGTATTCTTTCGGCGGCAATACGGCCATCGTTCTGGGCCTGGGATTTGATAATAACTTCTTTGATATAACCAAAGATACCGGCGACCAGCCTGAAGACAAAGTATCACATAAATTATTCTCTTTCAGGATGGGGGTCAATTTTTAAATTCACGGAAATGAAATTTTCGGTTGCGCAGCTTAATTACCATATCGGAAATTTTTCCGGAAACAAGGAGTTGATTATCAATGCAATAAAAAAGGCAAGAGGAGTGAATGCCGAATTGATAATTTTCTCCGAATTATGCATAACGGGTTACCCGCCTCTTGACCTGCTTGACCGTTTTGATTTCATCGAAAGATGCAGCCGTACTGTTGATGAGATATCAGGGGAGTGCAGGGATATTACAGCAATTGTCGGTTCACCCGTAATTAATGAGAATCCGACAGGAAAAAAGCTGTTTAACTCCGCGCTGGTGCTGTCGGAAGGAAAAACAATCTGCTCAGTCAATAAAGCATTGCTTCCCACCTATGATATTTTTGATGAGTACAGATATTTTGAACCCGGGAAGAAATTTTCTGTATTCCCCTTCAAAGGTCTGAAGATCGCTCTTACCGTGTGTGAAGATCTCTGGGATGAACAACCATTTGACAATGAGTTTGAGAAAAAAAGGTTGTACACTTTCTCTCCTATGGATGAGCTTGCAAAACAGAATCCTGATCTTATTATAAATATCTCGGCATCGCCATTCTCGTACACAAAAATTGAAGCCAAAGCCGGCATATTCAAAAACAAGGCATTAAAACACAACATCCCGGTAATCAATGTTAACCAGACCGGCGCCAATACAGAACTTATTTTTGACGGAGCATCAATGCTGATCAACGGTAAAGGGGAGATCTGCAGACGGCTTCCGTTCTTTGAGGAGGCTGTTGAAACATTTTCAACGGATAAGATCTTTACATGTCCCGCCTCACCTGAAACGGAAATCCATAACCCTGTTGCTCTCATTCATAAAGCCCTGGTAACAGGCATCAGGGATTATTTCCACAAGTCTGATATGAAGAAAGCCGTTCTTGGGCTTTCGGGAGGAATTGACTCTGCGCTGGTTCTCTGCCTGGCAGTTGAAGCCCTGGGGAGAGAAAATGTCAGGGCATTGCTGATGCCCTCAAGGTATTCATCCGAACATTCTGTTCAGGACGCGGTTGTACTTGCCAAAAGACTTAATAT
>CAZKMH010000106.1:0-10216 GCA_964553395.1 uncultured Rikenellaceae bacterium
GCTTTCGTCAGCAGAGCAAGCGCTTCATCAAGATTATTAGCCTGGTTTGCCTGTGAACCTGCAGCACGAAAATATTCAAGAGCCAAAGCAGATGCCTGTTTTTTCTTTTCATCATCTTTTCCGATTTCCAGCTTTCCAAGAAATAAATCTATCGTTTCCTCAAAAGCTCCGGCATTATTCTGACTTCTGTATATTAAAGCCTTGTTGTAAACTGCAGCACTGTATCCGGGGTTGATCAATAAAAGGCTGTCAAATGCCAGGAGGGCATTTTCATAATCCTTCCTGGTAAAAAAATCGGTACCCATTGTATAATAACCCTGTACCAATATTTTAACGGCATTTTCTTTGTTAGATGTGCTTCCATATTTTTCTGCAACTGCTACTGCTGCCTTTGCAGCCTTAATTATTTCCGGCGCCGGTTTTTTTTCGGTCAGGGCAGTGCTGGCAACTTTCACATACAATCCCGGCAAAACCTTTACGGCTTTTTCTTTAAGATCATTCGCGGTCTCACCAACTTGTCCGGAAAGTGTAACTACATTCTCAAATGCCTTGATAGCGGCCTGAGTATCAGTTTGCGCCGCTTTCGCCCCTTCATTATAAAGCTTTATCACATCATTGCGTACCTGTGCATTGAGGTTTGTAGCGGTAACAACGGAAATGACCAGAAACGCTGCAATATTTCTCATTACTTTTATGCTCATTTTAATTCAGATTATCAGGTTATTATAAACACTTTTTCTTGTTAAAGCCCCAAATTTAAAAAATAATTTGGATTTGTTTATTCATAACATAAACACAGGATGGATTTAAAAGTTGTGAGGTCTGAATCATTTTTCCTGTTGCTGTTGTTTTTCCCGATCTGCTAAAAAACGTTGTATATACTCAAATCAGTTGCATAAACATAAACGTTATCTTTGTGACCAGACAATTAATGCGACTGTCAAAAATGATAGATTCGGAAAAAAAACTCTATAAACAGGCTTACTGGTTAAGTCTGTTTACTATTTTTTATAATATTATTGAAGGTGTTGTTTCAATGGCCTTAGGCTATAAAGATGAGACCCTTAGTTTGTTTGGTTTTGGGGCAGACAGTTTCATTGAAGTAATATCAGGTATTGGTATTGCAATGATGATAATGCGTATCAAACAAAGTCCGGACAATCCTAAAAGCAAGTTTGAAATAACAGCATTAAAAATAACAGGGACAGCATTTTTTCTCTTATCTGCAGGTTTGATAGCAGGTATTGTATTGAATATTGTTAACCAAAATAAACCTGTAACCACACTTTGGGGGGTGATAATATCCCTGATTTCAATAGCAGTCATGGTATGGTTAATGAATGCAAAAAGAAGTGTTGGCACGAAGTTACATTCTGAACCAATAATTGCTGATGCCAACTGTACCAGGATTTGTATTTATATGTCATTGGTTCTTCTCGTATCAAGTCTTATTTATGAACTCACAGGCTTTGTTTATGCAGATGCTATCGGAGCTGCAGGTCTGACTTACCTTTCAATTTCCGAGGGTATTGAAGCTTTTGAAAAAGCTAAAGGCAGGGAAGATGATTGTGAAGTCGTAGCCGATACCAAATAGTGAACAGCTGTGATTAACAATTTTTGTCAGGGTTAATTATTCTTTCATTTATGAAGTTATTCATTAATTTTTCTTCTGTTTTTATAATAATTCTTGTTTATTTCAGAATAATAAATACATTTGCTCTCGAAAGAGACACAAATTAATGATCAGTTTATTTCAGATTCAATCATGGTGGTGGCACAGCAACAGAAGTTGTTGTGTTAAGCAATTTAACCCGGATTGAATGAAATAGATGATTTTTGATTCATAATATAAAAAGGGGAGCCTGCTTCACACAGCAGGCTCCCCTTTTTTTTGTGGAATCTATAATCAAAAATACAAATAAAGGGATAAAATTATAAAGGGATAAAATGGAAAAGAAATACAAATTACAATTTGTTACACAGGAGCTGCCGGCAGATACACTTACTCCTGTCGGAATTTATCTCCGACTGAGAGATATTTACCCATGTTCCCTGCTGCTGGAATGTACCGACTACAGTTCCAGAACCAATGCCTTTTCCTATATATGCCTTCATCCTGTTCTTGGAATTGAAGTGAAGGAAGATCATGTCAGAACATATTTCCCGAAGGGCATAGAGGAAAAAAAACCTTTGCAGAATGTAATAGATCAGGTAAATGACTTCTTAAAATCGGTTGAGGTGACAGGTGAATCAAAAGTATTGACAGGAAATCACGGATTGTTCGGATTTACTTCATTCGACAGTGCAATGCTTTTCGAAAAGTACGACACTACTCTGGTGCAAAAAGCCCTTAAGGAGAGGGAGGTTCCTTTTCTTAAATATGATTTTTTTAAAACAGTTCTGACTTTTAACCATTTTAACGATACACTCACTGTCACTGAATACTACAATGATGAACTCCCCGGGGGTGAGAGCGATAAGATTCTTTCCCTTTTAGCTAATCACAATTTTACAAGCTATCCCTTTAATCTGGAGGAGGCAGAGCATAGCCTGATAAGTGACACAACATTTAAAAAAATGGTAACAAAGGCTGTCAGACACTGTGCGCTTGGTGATGTCTTTCAGATGGTTGTTTCGCGCCGGTTCCGGCAACGGTTCAGTGGTGATGAGTTCAATGTTTACAGATCATTACGCTCAGTAAATCCATCACCTTATCTGTTTTACTTCGACTACATTGCCTATAAAATCTTCGGATCATCTCCTGAGGCACAGCTGAAAGTCGAGAACGGGAAAGCTGTTATAAACCCGATAGCCGGTACAATACGCCGCACCGGTGATGCACTGGCTGACTTTAAATCAGCACAGCAGTTACTGAAGAATCCAAAAGAAAATTCCGAACATGTAATGCTTGTTGATCTCGCCCGTAACGATCTCAGCCGAAGCTGCTCTAACGTAAAGGTTGATGTTTACAAAGAGGTTCAGGCATTTTCACATTTGTGGCACCTGGTATCTACCGTAAGCGGCGAACTTCATAATACAGAGACCCCTTTTACTGTTTTTGCCAGGACTTTTCCGGCGGGAACCCTTTCAGGAGCCCCTAAACACAAGTCAATTGAACTGATAAGCAGTATGGAATCAGCCTCCAGAGGATATTACGGAGGAGCTATCGGATACATCGGGTTAAATGGGTCGCTTAACCAGGCAATTGTAATCAGGTCTTTCTTAAGCAAGGGAGGATATCTTTATTTTCAGGCTGGTGCAGGAATAGTGATCAATTCTACGGAAGAGGGGGAATTGAATGAAGTCAGCAACAAACTGGATGCGCTCCGGACTGCATTAAAAAGAGCAATAAATTATGTTAAATTTTAGACAATATGGCAAAAATACTGGTGTTTGATAATTACGATTCATTCACATATAACCTTGTTCAGTATGTTCAATCCTTCGGGAAACATCAGGTTGATATCGTTTTGAATGACGAAATTCCGCTCGAAGAAGCAGCATCCTATGACGGCATAATTCTTTCACCGGGACCAGGGCTTCCTTCCGAATCAGGGTTACTTAAACCACTGATCAGCCTGTATAAGTCGACAAAAAGAATTTTTGGTGTATGTCTTGGTCAGCAGGCCATTGCAGAGGTGTTCGGCGGAACATTAATAAATCTGAGTACCGTTTATCATGGAATAGCCACTCCTGTCACATTCAGCCGTCCCAGACACTACCTTTTTGAAGGACTCCCTGATACTATTGAGGCTGGGCGCTACCACTCATGGGTGGTAGATGAAAAAACACTTCCCCAATGTCTGAATATCGAGGCCATTGATGAAAATGGACAAATAATGTCCCTCAGTCATAAGGAATTCGACATCTGCAGTGTTCAGTTTCACCCGGAATCAGTCTTAACACCTCTCGGTTTTAGTATCGTTTCGAACTGGCTGAACAGATTTAAATAAAGCAACCTGATTTTACAATGATCAGATACCATAAAGATTATCTACACAATTAAACCGGAAAGAATATAATGAAACAACTACTTATAAAACTCATCGAATGTCAAAAGCTCACATTTGAAGAATCAAGGGCACTCATGCATGGTATTGCACACAATGAGGTGAACGACGCACAGATTGCATCTATCCTTACTGCTTTTATTATACGTTCTATATCCATTGAAGAGCTGCGGGGATTCCGTCAGGCCCTGATAGATCTTGCTGTCCGGGTAAATCTGAATGACGGATATGGCATTGACCTTTGCGGAACAGGCGGCGACGGGAAAAATACCTTTAATATATCAACTGCATCTTCGTTTGTAGTGGCTGCAGCCGGTTATCCGGTGATAAAGCACGGAAACTATGGAGCGACAGCTGTCAGTGGATCCTCAAATATTATGGAATACCTTGGATACAGATTCTCAAAAGAAGAAAGTAAGCTTCAGAATGAACTTGATCAAACCGGAATCTGCTTCCTTCATGCTCCACTTTTTCATCCGGCACTGAAGGTGGTAGGACCGGTACGAAAACAGTTGGGAATAAAAACCTTCTTTAATATGCTCGGGCCTCTTGTCAATCCGGCAAATCCACGGTACCAGATTTCGGGTGTTTACAGTTCGGAGGCAGGAAGAGTTTACTCCTACTTTCTCCAGGCGGAAAACAAGACATATACAGTATTGCATTCACTTGATGGTTATGATGAAGTATCCCTGACTTCCCCGGTTAAACTCTTTTCTCATAAAGGGGAAACAATGATAAACTTTATGGAAAAAGGTTTGAAAAAAGTAGCGCCCGGTGATATTGCAGGTGGAAATACTATTGAGGAGTCCGCAAGAATATTTATTTCGGTCTTGGAAAATCATGCGACACCCGGGCAACATTCCGTAATTCTGGCAAACTCTGCTTTAGCTGTTAGCTGCATTGATGAATCAAAAACGCTGGAAGAATCTTTAAATATTGCTAATGAGGCAATTATATCAGGTAAAGCTTCCGGTGTATTAAAGAAACTAATAGCTATGCAATAATTACCTGTTGAATTTTTAATAAATAACAACTCTCTTATGACTATTCTGGATCAGATTGTTGCCAGGAAATATATGGAAGTGGAGGAACGTAAATTTCATTATCCGGTTTCTGCACTTGAAAAGAGCACATTTTTCAGGAATAAACCTGCATCTCTTAAGGATGAACTTCTCAGAGATGGTTCGTTGGGGATAATAGCTGAATTTAAACGTAAATCACCATCCAAAGGTAATATTAATGAAAATGCACTTGCCAGGGAAGTGTGTCATGAGTATATTGAAGCAGGTTCTTCTGCAGTGTCTGTTCTTACCGATTCAGACTTCTTTGGCGGTTCATCAGGTGACCTGACCGACGTCCGAAGGCATGTTGATTGTCCTGTATTGCGCAAAGACTTTATAATTGACGAATACCAGATAATTGAAGCCAGATCTATTGGAGCAGATGCGGTATTGTTAATTACGGAATTGCACCCGGCAGCCATGATTGAAAGGCTCTTCCGTTTTGCACGATCACTGGAGATGGAGGTACTTATTGAGATCCATGATAAAGAAAACATTGGCCTGATTCCATATGATGCTGAAATAATTGGAATTAACAGCAGGGACCTCACTTCATTCCGGGTCAATTCCGTCCATCTTTCAGAACTTATTCATTTTCTTCCCGGGAATGTAGTTAAAGTTGCAGAGAGCGGAATCAAATCCGTGACTGATTATGTAAACCTGAAAAATGCCGGGTTTAATGCTTTCCTGATAGGAGAATATTTTATGAGCACAACAAATCCCGGGAGAACCTGTAAAACATTTATAGATGCTCTCAGGCAATATCCCTTCGCTACCGATGGCACAAATAAAAATATCAGATAGTGAGAGAAATTAAGATAAAAGTATGCGGGATGAAAGATCCTTCAAATATTGCAGAAGTTGTTATGCTTAAACCTCACTATATGGGTTTTATTCTGTATGAGGGTTCGCCCCGGTATGTGAGTATTAAAGAGGCAGATGGCCTGGTTAAAAACATTCCCGGGTCAATTCAGAAAACTGGTGTTTTGGTTAATGAACCTCTTGAAAATGCCCTTGGAATAGCTCAAAGCGGCGTTTTCGATCTTCTTCAGCTTCATGGAAATGAAAGTGTGGATTACTGCAAAAAGCTTTCATTATATATCGGAATTATCAAAGCATTTCCCGTTTCAAAAACATTACCCGGAAATCTGACGGATTATCAGCCATTTTGTGCAATGTTCCTGTTCGATACCGCCGGGCAAAAGTATGGAGGGACCGGAAAAATGTTCGACCACAGCGCGATGAACGACTATTCATTAAATACAGATTACATTCTTAGTGGTGGTATTTCACCCTGCGATTCAAGGTACATAAAATCCATTCATTCGGGAAAAATGGCAGGTGTCGACCTGAACAGCAGATTTGAGATTAAGCCCGGGATAAAAGATTTAAAACTGTTGAAGAATTTCATAGAAAATATAAGAACCCATGATGACATTGATTGATGAAAATGGCTGTTACGGAAGATTTGGAGGTGCTTTCATTCCGGAAATGATGCACAAAAACATTAATGAACTACAGGAAAGGTACCTGGAAATCATTCAATCTCCGGAATTTGTAAAGGAGTATGAACAGCTTTTGCACGACTATGTTGGCAGACCGACTCCGCTTTACCCTGCCAGGAAACTGTCGAAGAAATATGGGTTTACTGTTTACCTGAAACGGGAGGATTTATGCCATACCGGGTCGCATAAGCTCAATAATGTGGTTGGACAGGCATTGCTTGCAAGAAAGCTGGGGAAGAAAACCATAATAGCTGAAACCGGGGCCGGCCAGCATGGAGTAGCTACAGCTACAATATGTGCGTTAATGGATCTGAAATGTACAGTTTTCATGGGTGAAAAGGACATACAACGTCAGTATCCGAATGTAATGCGTATGAAGATGCTTGGTGCTGAAGTTGTTCCGGCAACATCAGGTAGCAAAACCCTTAAAGATGCTACGAATGAAGCTATCAGACATTGGATAAATCATCCTGATGATACACATTACCTTATCGGTTCGGTGATCGGCCCGCATCCTTATCCGGATCTGGTAGCAAGGTTACAATCGGTAATCAGTTCCGAGATAAAGAAGCAGCTTCTTCAAAAAGAGGGTCGTGAGAATCCCGATGCTGTATTAGCTTGTGTGGGAGGCGGAAGCAATGCTGCAGGAACCTTTTGGAATTTTATCGAAGACCATACAGTACGATTGATAGGAGCCGAAGCAGGCGGCTGTGGTATCGCATCGGGACAGACGGCTGCAACCCTGTGCATTGGTACCGAGGGAATCATCCATGGATGCAGGACGAAGCTGATCCAGACAGCCGACGGACAGGTTTGCGAAGCACATTCTGTTTCTGCAGGATTGGACTATCCCGGGGTCGGTCCTGTTCATGCTTTTCTTAATGATATTAAACGTGCTGAATATATGGCTGTTAACGATGATGATGCCCTTGACAGTGCATTTGAACTGACTCAGCTGGAGGGGATAATTCCTGCTCTTGAATCTTCTCATGCTTTAGCTCTTCTTCCAAAGCTGACATTCCCTCCTGAAAGCATAATTGTAATTTGTCTTTCCGGAAGGGGAGATAAGGATCTGGAAACATACATGACCAAAATGAATTCATAAATATTTAAAAAGATGAATCGTATAGATAAAATGTTCCTGACAAAAAAGAAGAGAATACTTTCGGTTTATTTTACTGCCGGATACCCTTCACTTAATTGCGTGGAGCAAATCATTCTTTTGCTCGAAAAAAATGGTGCCGACATGATAGAAATCGGGATCCCCTACTCAGATCCTCTGGCAGACGGGCCGGTCATTCAGGAAACAAGTAAGATTGCCATTGCAAATGGAATGACCTTAAACAATTTATTCTTACAGTTACAGAGCATCAGGGAAAAAACATCCATCCCGCTGCTGCTAATGGGTTATATCAATCCAATTATGCAATATGGATTCACCCGCTTTTGTCAAAGTGCATCGAAAACCGGAATTGACGGATTAATAATTCCTGATCTGCCTCTGCCTGTGTACAGGAAAGAGTACCTGAGGGTAGTTACTGAATATAATCTGAAAAACATATTTCTCATAACTCCTGATACGTCCGATCAGAGGATCCGGCAAACTGATGACCTGAGCACCGGTTTTATTTATATGGTAAGTTCTGCTTCCACTACCGGCAAAACACGCACTTTTGATGAAAATCAGCTCGGATATTTTAAAAGAATTTCTGCCATGAAACTGAAAAATTCCACAATGGTTGGATTTGGTATCCATAATCCTGAAACTTTAGAGCAGGTGTTCAGCTATGGTCATGGAGCTATAATTGGAAGCGCTTACCTGAGAGCTCTTCAGGGTAATAATTCCATCGAAGAAGCTACTTCAGGATTTTTCAGGTCGCTAATCTGAAATTTAAAGTTACAGAAGAAAAGCCACTGACCTTTAATATTATTGACCGAAAAAACGGACAATCCAAATAACGAATCAACTGAAAAAAATCATCATTACCAGAATATTAACTACGGCGATAATGATGGTGTAAAAGTAAAGCGATCTGAAATTAAACTTGTCCTGCATCATTAAAATAAAAGATGTTATAGGCAATACGAATAATCCCAATAGCATAAAAATCCATAAAATTTCAAACGCTGCACCGGTAACATCGGAACGATAAACATCAATCAGCTGTGCTGTAAGCCAGTATGCAAATACGACAATGCTCAAACCAAAAAATACTTTACTTAAAACCGGATTTTTATAAGCATATGATTCCTGTTTCATAGGTGTATGTATTTGTTTAAGGCTATAACATCAGAACTTACAGATTGTTTTTAACAGGGCAAATTATTGAATAATGTTTTTATATTCATGCTGCTACCCGGATTTTTTATTATCTTTGAATTGACTTGTCTGTATTACTTACTCCATTTTAAATAGAGGTATAAATTGCAGATCGCTCCGGGCTGGTTTTTATTGAAGTATATTCATATGTGTTTCAAAATAAAACTGACCTTGATTAAAACATTATGAATTTATATCAGTTAGTTAAATATTATTAATGATAAGATGAAACGGAAGAGCAAAATATGGATTTATGTACTTATACCATTGGGATTAACTATTAAATTTTTGTTTATAGTAATATTATTGAACCTTCCCGAAGGATGTAAAAAAAGTGATGATACTTTACCAGGAGATATCGAAAGCAACAACTATATCACCATTACCATACCCCCGATCCAGGCGATCTGACATTCCAGGATGCATTTCAGGTTTCTTTAACCCTTCAGGTGGCGGACCCGGACCTGATACATTAAACAAGGCAAGCCGATCTGTCTTTAATTCATAAAACCATTGATTTCTTTTAATTTCGCATGATTTAATGTAACACACATGTTAAAAAAAACGAGATCAGTTTTTACAATTCTCTTTTTAAGAATACTAATCTTAGTGATTTTATTCAATGTTGTTATTGCAGGATTAATGATATATGAAGCTGCAAATATTCAAAAGAGGAACATTGAGATCGTACATAAAAGAAATCTGAATGAAATTACAGGACTCATTGATTCCTGGAATTCAATCCTGAAATCAATGGATCAGATTTTTAGTATCACGCTAGAACATGCAATGCTAAAAGTTATCGATATCGACACCATACAGGATTTAGGAACTGTAAACTTAATCAGGCAAATGGAAAGGTTTCAACTGGACACTTCGTATGTTGTTATTCATGTTATCAATGACAGTGTTATTGTTAATACAACGCGCCCTGCATATTCAGGAATGACTCTGGATTCTATTGAAATTGAACATAAATATATTTTATCAAAAATCAACGAAAGTGGCAGATACAGTAAAGTACCCTGGACTCTGGACAATCAGACAAAGAGATTCAGAGGCCTTGGTTATATTGCCACAAGGAATAAAAAATACATTGTCAGGGTTGAATGTTATTCCAGGCTGGCAGATGAATTATTGACCGGTTTCGAAAATCAGATAAAAAGAATAATAAAAGAAGATAAAAATATCCTTGCTGTAAATAATTATGCCGGTGATGAACGTCACTATGCAAGTTTAATTAACGATACAGTCAATTTTGAACTGAATGATAGTTTAATCTCTCAGGCATTTATTGATAAGCTCATATTACCACACAGT
>CAZKMH010000107.1:0-10188 GCA_964553395.1 uncultured Rikenellaceae bacterium
ATTTAAACATCCCCAGCACTTCAGCCGTATGTTCAAAAATGAAACCGGGCAAACCCCGAATGAATACCGATCATTAAATTGATAAGCCAGATCACAGTTTTAAACCTTATCAAACCTCTGAATTATCTAAAAAGCATTAAGGATGTTTGTATTTAAACATATAAACATGTTAATCAGTCAATTAATTTAGGGAGGACTGGCATATTTCAAAATATTTAAGTATAAATAATATTGTGTAAACAAAAATGTTTATATTTGTACTATGAGAACGGAATTGTCAATAATAAAAGGTATCCATCCCGGATTAATTCTTGAGCGAGAGCTTAAACAACGTCATTTGCGCAAGGGGCCATTTGCTATTTCTTTGCAGGAGTTTCCTCAAACACTGGTGTCAATTACCAAGGGAAAGAGAAGGATGAACACAAATCTTGCCTTAAAAATTGAGAATGCTTTGGAAATTGAAGAAGGATATTTTATGACTTTACAGCTTCATTATGATATTGCAGAGATAAAAAGAAGGCAACCTGGATCACATCCTGATTTATCCAGATTGAGACGGATTTTATTTTGGGATACAAAAATGGAAAACATAAACTGGGAGAAACAAAGGAATGCT
This sequence comes from uncultured Rikenellaceae bacterium, assembly GCA_964553395.1. Classification (GTDB taxonomy): domain Bacteria; phylum Bacteroidota; class Bacteroidia; order Bacteroidales; family VadinHA17; genus LD21. The sequence continues at coordinate 617 of CAZKMH010000107.1, forward strand.
GTTATAAAAAGAGTATTTGAAAGAGGCAATGATTCTGAGAAAAATGAAATCATTCGTTTTTATGGCATTGAGGATATCAATAACACACTGAAAACGAATGAAAAATAGCCTTTTTTTCAATTCTATTAACCCCTTTTTATTAAGTATTCTAAAAACATTAATGGCTGCCAGAGAATTTGATATTTTCAGATTAATTGGCGGAACTGCTTTAAGTTTGTATAGAGGGCACAGGGAATCAGTCGATATAGATTTGTTTTCTGATTCTCCGTATGATACTATAGACTTTGCAGTATTCGATTTATTTTTAAATAAAACTTATCCATATGTTGACGCTAAGGAATACAAGGTTGTAGGCCTGGGGAAATCATATTATATTGGTAAGAACAAAGATGACTGCATTAAATTGGATTTATTTTATACAGATAGATTTATTCAAAGTATTACACTAATAGATGGTATTAGATTGGCTTCTGTTGAAGAAATTATTGCCATGAAAATTGATGTCATTTCCAGGGGTGGAAGGAAAAAGGATTTTTGGGATATCCACGAACTAAAAGATGATTATTCGTTTGAAAAAATGCTTACCCTTCATAAACAAAGATATCCCTTCCATCATGATGGTGATCAAATCAGAAGAAATTTTTCAAATTTTGAAAATGCCGATGACGATTTTGATCCGATTTGTTTAAAGGGGAAACACTGGGAAATAATTAAACTTGATATTATAGATTTTGCAGAGTAAGATCACCTCATTGATTATTTCAGGAAGTCAGACGGCGCAAAAAGAAGGAGGGGGAGAAACGGAGAATCCTCCTTCGCCAAGGCTACGGAGGACAAAGGGGGAGAGGGGGAGATGAAAAAGAGTGAGCGTAAGCGTGAGTTTTGAGGAAATTGAAGCAAGTTGGAAATTCTTTATTCGTTTTCAATGACAGTCACCACCTGAGCGCTTAATTCAGGAATCTTATTAATAATCACATCCCAACCTATTGCAAAAGCCGGGCTTGTTAACCACATTTCGCCAAGAAGATTACTTACATATATAGCTAAACAACAATTACTTAACTCCTGTTTTAGGTGGTTGTCATTATTATCCGACCAGATGAGGTCAAAGCTGCCGGCATTTAACTCCGACTTCATATCTATTGGATTCTGGCTACTTGCCGAGTAAAAATTCCTGTGGTTCTAAGAATGGCATCTCCCTTTTTTAATCTAAGAAATAAATTGCTGGAACACTTGTTGTAAAAATAATACGCTGCAACAGAAATCAAAAGCTACAAGTTTTCATAATATCTTTATAGCCCCTGCCAATGGGAATAGATACTCCGTTAATCTCAACTATTTCGGCTGTGTATGATTCAATCTTGCTTATTGAAATTATGAAAGACCGGTGAATCCGTATGAAGAGATTTGCTGGTAAAAGAGCCTCTATTTCATGAGTGCTCATTTTTGAAATATACTCTTTTTTTGTTGTAATGATTTTGATGTATTCCTGTTGACTTTCAATATATAAGATCTCGGAGAATAAGATTTTCACTTTCTTTTTTTGAACATTCAGAAATATAAAATCCTTTATCTCAGGGCTTTCATTTAATTTCTGTTTTTCTCTTTCTGCTGTTTTTACCTTTGTTACTGCTTTTAAAAAACGTTCAAAATCAAATGGTTTTAATAAATAATCTAATACGTTCAGATTAAACCCCTCCACTGCGTATTGATGATAAGCTGTTGTAATAATTACTGCAGGTGGATTTGTAAGAGTTTTTAGAAAAGCCATACCTTTCAATTTAGGCAGATGAATATCTAAAAAAATAAGGTTGACATTATTATTTCGCAAGTAGTCAGTAGCATGAATAGCATCTTTAAATGTTCCCTGTAAATCCAGAAATGGTACCTGTAAAATATAATCCGATAAAACTTTTACTGCTAATGGCTCATCTTCTATTATGATACACTTTATTTTAGACATGACTTGCCAGATTAATTTTTAAAATAGCAGTAAACACAGATTCGCCTTGCTGGACGGATAGATTGTATTCTTTATAAAGTAATTCCAGTTGACGTCGAAGGTTAGAAAGTCCTATATTCTCTTTTACACTCCTTTCTCCGGTAAATTTTTCAGTGGAATTTTTTACAACAAACTCTAGCTGACTCAGATTAGCCGAGAGATGAATATCGACAAATGGTTGATTTCTTGTTTCAGAAATACCGTGTTTGAAAGCATTTTCAACTAATGGAATCAGCAACAATGGTGGTAACTGTTGTTTCATATCTTCAATTTCATACTTTAAACTGACACGTAAAGAATCATCATAACGCAATTTTTCAAGGGCTATATAGTCATTTATGATTTTCAAATCCTGTTCTTTACTTATTTACTCTCCATCAGTTTCATATAGCATAAAACGTAATATTCCCGATAAACGCAAAATGGATTCCGGAGCCAGGTCAGACTTATCCCGTGCCAGTGAATATATATTATTTAATGTATTGAATAAAAAATGCGGGTTCGTTTGTGATTTAAGATAATTTAATTCAGATTCCTGCTTTTCAATACGCAGTTTTTGTGTTGACTCTATTAATTTTCTGTAATCATAAATATGTTTTACGATTCCAAAAAATAAGATTGACATTACTCCAAATGAAGCCTGGGTAGCAAGAGCCTCCTCCATTGAAGCGAATGTTTTTAAAGCAGTATAAATATGTAACCCGATTCCGATGCTTCTCCATAAATACAAGCCGAAAGAACATAGCATTGCCATGATCCATAAAGCAAAAATGAAGAGAACAATATTGTAGAGAAAAAATCTCCGTTTCTTCATTACAAACCGCATAGCGAACTCGAAAAAAAGAAAATTGACAACAATAATATATGCGGCTCTCCAGGTCTCATTCGCAACTCTGACTGCAAATGTATCGGGGTGACTTATTAAACTGTTTAACAGCCATAACAATAAATACGCGGCACCTGTCCACAGATAAAATTTAAAGCGCTGTATTTTGATTGAAGTCTTCATATAGCCTTTCCGGGACAAATTCACTCATTAGTTAATATAGGTAATCAACTTTTCCGGCCCACAAATATCGTAAATAAGTCAATCAAAAAAAATCGAAACGCTATATCCCTCAATAAAATACAACATTTTTGTCTACCTGGTTGCTTCTCTTATTGACGTAAATATGATGTTCGTTTACTTTAACCTGTTGTATGTTGACATCCTGTTTTTGTGCTTTTTTAATAGCTTAATTTTGTACAGTCAGATCCGGAAGCCTATTCGGAATATGACAATAAAAATAGAGACTACAACTATGAATAAGAAGGAGATATATATAAGAAAAGATATTAAAGGGAATAAAACTTTAAAATTCGGAGAAGACGTTGAAGGATTTAATATCCCGGTTTTGAATGAACGGGAAATAAGAGCAGCGGCAGGATTACTGTTTTTAATTATGTTCATCTCTATACTTGTAGTATTTTTTAAAGGGAATTTTTTAATGCTTAAGTATGCTGTAACAATATTTTATAAAGAAAAAGCTCAATATTGCCCTGGCGAAGTTTGCGACACAAAATCAAGAAACGACATTCAAAAAACATCTGGGTTGCAGATGCTTATTATTCTGGGATTTATTTCATACATCATACTTACAGCATTTTCATTCAACGATAATTTTAACAAAAGACCGCATGAGTTGTTTGGAAATGAAAGCCAATCACAAACTAAATAAATGTTAATTAAACAGGAAAAATATGAACACACATAAAATAACCGCAAGAATTTTAGTTGCTATATGCCTGCTGCTGGTGAAGCCTTTAAGTGCGCAGGAAGGAATCAAAGGAAATCTTGTCAGTGTCAGCTGGCTTGAGAAAAATCTTAAGAATGCTGATATCCTTATACTCGATGCATCACCCTCCCAGATCTATGCAGCAAAACACATTCCAGGAGCAATCAGCTACGACATATTCAACTATGGCGTTCAGGAAATGCCTGTCGCTGAGGTTGAAAAACGTTACCAGTCCTGGGGAATCAGTTCCGGAAAGAAGATTGTAACATACGATCAGGGTGGGACATTCCTGGCCACCAGGCTCTTATTCTCACTCTATTATTATGGCTTTCCGGCTGAGGATCTTCTTGTCCTGGACGGCGGACTTTCCAGGTGGCAGGAGCTAGGATTGCCGGTAACAAAGGATATTACACCGGTCCGGAAGAAAGGTACTTTCACCATCACTAAGCTTAACGAAGACGCAAAAACCGGGTTACCGGAATTCCTTACCGCGTCCGGAGACACCCATAACAATGTCTTATTGGAAGCACTTGATCCCGACTGGCATTTTGGAGGAATGCCCTTTTTTAGCAGGGTTGGACATATCCCAAATGCCATTATGCTGCCTGGTGCTGACTTTTACAATCCGGACAAGACCTTTAAATCCGCTGAAGAGATAAGGAACATGCTCACATATCTGGGCATCAGACCTGAACAGCAGATATACACCCATTGCGGGGGCGGAATAGCCGCCAGTCTGCCTTTCTTCGCGCTTAAGTTCCTGTTGGGTTACCCCAATGTGAAACTTTACCAGGGCTCGCAGCTGGAATGGGTATCCGATCAGAGAGAACTCCCTTTCTGGACCTATGATGCTCCTTATCTGCTGAGAGAAACACAGTGGCTGCAGTTCTGGGGCGGTCAGAGGGCAAGGATGTATGGAATCTCAAACGTCACCCTCGTGGATGTGCGGCCTGCCGCTGAATTCAATGAGGGGCATGTGCCATTTGCAGTTAATATCCCGGCAGATGTATTTAAAAGCAATATCACAAATCCCGCTAAACTAACTGAAATTTTGGGTCCGGCAGGCGTGAATTCTTCTTACGAGGCCGTAGTAATTTCAGGCAATGGTATATCAAAAGATGCGGCACTTGCTTTTCTGATGCTGGAGAATCTTGGACAGATTAAAACATCTGTCTTCCTTGACTCACATGAGAAATGGGTAGAACTTGGTTTCAAATTGACTAAGGATACCACCATTGTGAGTGCTCTAAAGATACCCAATGTATTATCAATACTTCCCACGGATTATTCCGGAAATTTCCAGGGAGACGTAATCATTGCTGACCCGAAAGGGACCCGGGGTCTTTATCCGAAAGTATTTATTGCTTCAGGTAAGAATGTGCCTGCAAAGGCTCAGGACGGCAAAATTGTACATGTCCCGTACACTGATCTCTTTAATTCAGATGGTACTCCAAAAGTTGCAAAAGATATCTGGAAGATCCTGTCTGCGGCCGGAGTACCGAGATATGCGGAACTCGTTTGTTACTCAGATGATCCCGGCGAGGCTGCAGTCAACTATTTTATTCTTAAGCTGATGGGCTACCCTGATATAAAGGTGCTGATGATATGACAATTTAACGCTTTTTACACGAGCACCATGATAAGTGCTTTCCTCTTGAAGCGACGGGGAAAGACTTTGAATTAGTGAGGGTTTCAGAATGTTATAAAATGAAACAAGAGGTCGATTTTGACCTCTTGTGCCGTTTGGTACCCCGAACGGACCGAATTTGCAAGCATTAAAAGCTTGTTTTGTCAGTTTTTAATGATTCCTTAATATCTATATCCTGTAAAAACTCTAATTTTGATCAGACCGATCAAAGGTAACAAGACAGGACAAGTAACGACTATTCGATAATTCAACCATGACCAGAAGAAGAGATTTTATAAGATCAGGCCTTTTAGGTGCAGCCGGGCTGACCATTGGTGGCCTGGGATTCAAAGCAGGATCTTACAGATCAATTGCAGGCTCCAATAACGAAATTCGTGTTGCTGTGCTGGGTATGGGTAACAGGGGGCTTGGCTATGCCATCCCGCAATTAGTGAAATTGCCGGGAGTTAAGATTGTTGCCGTATGTGATCCTGACCTTGAACGGTTAGCCCTGGGTGGAACGTTAGTTTTCAAAAGCTGCGGTTACAAACCGGACGAAGTTGTTGATCTCAGGCATATAATGGACCGTAAGGATGTGGACCTGGTGAGTGTGGATACAATGCAATACTGGCATGCTTTGCCTGTAATATGGGCTTGTGAGGCAGGCAAGGATGTTTATGTGGAGAAACCATTGTCTCACTTTATCTGGGAAGGACGTCAGATGGTCAATGCAGCCCGTAAATATGACCGAATCGTTCAGGTTGGCATGCAGAGCCGTTCATTCAGGCCGGCTTATGATGAATTATTAAGTTGGCTCCGTGAAGGCAATCTTGGTAAGATACTGTATGCATTATGTTTCTCCTGCAAACCCAGGCACAACATCGGAAAACGCTCCGAACCGCTTCCAATACCGAAAACCCTGGATTATGATCTTTGGTGCGGATACACCAGCAATGGTCCTATCTATCGTGACAAAATTCAGTATGATTGCAGCTTTACATGGGACAAAGGCGACGGAGAATCCGTCAATCAGGGGGTTCACCAGGTTGATGATGCCCGTTGGGTTCTTGGGTATACCGGACTTCCTCCCAGAACTATGAGCATCGGCGGACGATTCTTATTCAATGATGCAGGAGACGTTCCTAATATGCAGATCAGCTGCCTGGATTATCCGGAGGCACCTATATTCTATGTTTGCTACAACCTTCCCGCAAATAAAGAGATGACGGGGCGTCTGGATGCAGACCGCAACTTGTTCAGGAACTCAAAGGGTTACAGTGGAGTTGGAGTACATATTCAATGCGAGAACGGGTATGTATTTTTACCCAATGAAGATGAGAAAGCGACACTCAAAGTCTTCGATTCAAAGGGTAATAAAACTAAAGAATTCACAGGCGAAGAGAATCATTACTCCAATCTTCTTTATGCTATGCGTGAAAGGAACCGGGAACTTCTGAATGCTGATATCCTGGAAGGTCACCGTTCGACTATTCTTTGTCATGCGGCAAACATTTCGCTGCGCCTGGGCAGCCCGGCTCCTGTTGCTGAACAGAAGAAACTGGTAGATGAATGCAGCTCTCCCTATTTTCAGGAGATTCACGACCATTATGTAAAACACCTTGAAGGGCTGGGGATTGATCCGGGAACCTCTTCAACAGGCTCCTGGCTGGAATCTGATCCTGAGCGGGAATCGTTCAGGAGTAATCCCGGAGCCAATGAATTAGTCAAAGGTCTTTACAGGAAAGAATTCATGGTACCCGAGGTCAGAAATAGTTAAATAGTGAAAAATAAGCACAGCCTGCTTTAATTTAATGACCACAGTACTGCATGACCCAAGGACAAAAAGTGTGAGTGTGCTCGATCTGTTTTCAGTACCCGGATCGGACAAAAGTTACAACCAAACAACAGTTTTTAAATATAGGACCAGGTTTTGGCAGCATTTGTATTGACTTATTTCGGTGAGCTGATATACGAAGATACCTGATCCTGCTGTCCTCCTATATACTTTGGATAGTTCGGATATGAGCAGAGAAGATATCCTTTACCTTCTGGTTTCACTCCAATACGTCCCTCGATGTTGATAACAAGTGTTTTCGCAGGAGCATTACCTTCTTCAACCCATGATATTATCATATCCATTTTGTCGGTGGAGTTCGGTGCCGGAATGTTTTTTACTACAATTGTTTCTCCATCCCCGTTAATCTTATAACTTCTGCCTGATAATCCATGGCCTCCCTGTGGAACAACATACAACCTTGCAAACATATCCAGTTTTTTCTGTCCCATCTTATTTATCAAAGACTGATAGTAATCCAGCTGTGCACCCGAAGAGGCAATAAAATCCTGTGTGCCGACAGTAAGTATTATCTTCCCTCCATTTTTGTAAAATGCACTTAGATCTGGATCTGTCGCATCGAGCCATTCAGATATCTGTTTCCGTCGCTTATTCATGGCATCATCTTCGGTATAGTCCAGTGGATTAGCTGATAGATTCTGCATCAGAAACCCGGTTACTCCAAGAACTCCAAGTGATGAATGTACCGGAGCGTTATCAGGTGCGCCTTCCTGTCCCTTGTACCGGGTAGGGGTAATCGTCCCAAAAGATTCAGGATCGGTAGTCGGAAGCCACATGCCGAACGATTTAACACCATTTGCAAGAGGAGATGGGAACTTAAACCGGCTATAAACAAATTCAAGTGTCTTAATCTGTTCATTGGTGAGCCCGGCCGATGTAGAATTAACTTCAGGTTTTGGATCCTTTCCGCCTGGCTCACGCAGGGCTACCCATGGATCAGCAGGGCCAGAACCGTCTGTTACATCAAAGATAGCACGTGACGCCATATAGTTATTGATTATCCCATCAGACAATCCGTCAAGTTTGTCACATTGTCTCAGAAACTCAGCCCTGATTGCATTAGCTTTGGCAGGCGTCACCCAGCTTGTCAATGGTTTTTCCTGTATCCTTATCAGTTCAGGAGCGAGCATAAGTGTTGAAAAGCTGACTATCGGAACATCAGATATTATACCGTTATAATCAGCAGGGTATCTTTGTGCAACCATAAGTCCTTCGCGTCCGCCCTGTGAACCTCCAACATAATAGTTGAAACGAGGCCGTTCTTCATAAATTCTTTCAATTATTACCATTGCGGCATCGTGAGTCTTCTTCATTTGCATATAACCAAGATTGCGGATCGCCTCTTCGTTGAGAGCCCAATCATCAGATTTAGCTCCTAAAGGACCGGAAGCCAGAACAGTGCCTCCGCCACCCATTCCTCCCTGGTGGCCTGAGTCGCTGCCATACATCACAAATCCCTTATTGATCATCGGATTTTTGCCTTCCCTGACTGTGATCGATCCATTCATACCACCACCACCGGCTTGCATGGCACGGCGCGACCAGCTTGCCGGAAGAAGAACGCGAAAATTAATGGGCCAGCCATTAGGATCTACAGGGAAAATAGAACCTTCAACAATAGCGTATGCAGGGGTGGCATCGGTTGCTTCAATCCAACGCGGAACATAGAGTTTAACCGAGCCAACCGGTTCTCCGATAGCTGAAACCGGGATTGATGTACCTGCCTTTTCAATGTCGGTTTTGGTAATTACTATATTTTTGGAAGAAGAACCCTGACCGGTAGCTACTAATTCTGCCAAAAACACGGTTGCAATAATTAAGAAAAAGAGTCTTTTCATAATTTCTTTTATGCCAGTACCTTGATCAGCTAAAATTACTTAAACTTTTACTTCTCTGCAAAAGCCGGACGTATTGACCACACTCATCCAGAAAGAATAGCTTAGTTATATATATTTCTATATCAAGGATTTATCTCCGGCTTTAAGACTTCAATCTATTCAGGCCAACTATGGACAGAGATACTGGCTTTTCCAACTATCCCAAAGTTAATAAATAAAAAGTGTGAGAGTGAGAGCGGGAGTGAGGAAAAAAGAACGAGAGCTAAAGTTCAAGCTTACTCGCTCTCACTCTCACTCTCGCTCTTTTTTCAGTACCCCGAACGGACAAAAGTTGCAACCGGTTGCAAAAGCTCCTGGAATAGAAATACTGCCTGGTAATACTCTTTTTATGAAGGACTGATTAACGGGTATCAGGCTCGGGTACCTTTTCGTTGGTCATGGAAAGAAGGTTGGGAAATTTCCATGTTCCTGATGC